>CAMNHD010000083.1 GCA_946538875.1 uncultured Treponema sp. | reverse complement strand
TAGAGTCCCGGTCTCCAAAACCGGTTGTCGCGGGTTCGAGTCCTGCCTGGCCTGTAACTTATTTTAATACGAGGATGAAAGATGAAAAAGATTTTTCAGTTTTGCAAGGAATGTGTGGCAGAACTTAAGAAGGTTTCCTGGCCCTCACGCGAGCAGGTGCTTTCTTCAGTAAAAGTTGTCCTTTTGTCCACCATTTGTATTGCGGTAGTCCTCGGTGGATTGGACTGGCTGTTTACAGAAGGTTTGCGTCTGGTGTTTCTGAGCAAATAGGCTCTTTTTGTAATTTTTGTAAGGTAAGCTGATGTCTAAGAATTGGTACATTATCCAGACTTTTACAGGTTATGAGCAGAAAATCGAAAAAGAACTCATCAAGATGTTGGGTGACGATGAAGAGCTTGCAAAGGTAATCACAACTGTAAAGGTTCCGATGGAAGAAGTCACTGAAGTAAAGGACGGTAAGAAAAAGACACACCGTTCACTGCTTATTCCCGGTTACATTATGCTTGAAATGGATTTGCCGCAGCTTGGCTGGAAAGTGGCATGCAATGCTGTCCGTCATATCCGTGGAGTCAACGGTTTTGTCGGTGTAAATCCAAATGAACGCCCCAGACCGATTACTCAGGACGAAGCCAAGAAGCTTCTTCAGCAGACTGGTGAGATTAAGGGCGAAAAGACTGTCCGTATCAAGCAGAGCTTTGAGATTGGAGAAAAAGTCAAGGTTACAGACGGACCTTTCGCATCATTTGCCGGTACAATCGAAGCAGTTGATTTGGACAAGAATAAGCTCCGTGTAAATATGGAAATCTTTGGTCGTCAGACTCCGGTCGAGGTTGACTTCCTTCAGGTTGAAAAAATATAATCTGCATTTATAAGCCTGGTCACTAAGCCGGGCTTTTGTGCGTTAAGCGCACATCTGTTGTTTGAAAGTTTTAGCCGCAGACGGTTTATCCGTTGTGCGCTTTGCTTTATTTGGGAGGGGTGCAGGTCCGTCGGACAAAGGTACCCCGCTAGGACAAAGGAGGCTTTTGCCCCCAGTCCACACCAATGTAAGGAGATACATTATGGCCACAAAAAAGGTAACAGCTGTCATCAAGTTACAGTGCCCTGCAGGCGCTGCTACTCCAGCTCCGCCAATTGGACCGGCTCTTGGACCTCACGGTGTTTCCGCACCTAAGTTCGTGCAGGAATTCAACGACCGCACCAAGAGTATGGAAAAGGGACTTATCATCCCAGTCGTTATTACTGTCTATCAGGACAAGTCTTACACATTCATTCTCAAGACTCCTCCGGCAGCAGTTCTTATCAAGAAGGCTGCAGGCGTTCAGAAGGGTGCTGGTAACCCTCTGCGCGACAAGGTTGGTAAGCTTTCTCAGAAGAGCCTGGAAGAAATTGCTAAGCAGAAGCTTCCTGACCTCAATGCAAATGACATTGAGGCTGCCAAGAAAATCATCGCCGGTACTGCACGCAGTATGGGTGTAGAAGTGGAGGCCCAGTAATGAAGCACGGAAAGAAGTATCAGGAATCACTTAAGAAGTACGATTTTGCCAAGAAGTATACTGTAGAAGAAGCATGCAAGCTGGTAAAGGATCTTCACTTCGTTAAGTTTGACGAGACTGTCGAACTTTCTGTTTCCCTCAAGCTGGAGAAGAACCAGACTGTCCGTGACACTTTGGTTTTCCCACACCAGTTCACTGGTGAGAAGCGCGTTCTTGTTTTCTGTAAGGAAGAGCGTGTTAAGGAAGCCCTGGATGCAGGTGCAACCTATGCAGGTTCAACTGAGTACATCGACAAGGTAAAGGGCGGCTGGACAGACTTTGATGTCGCAGTTGCAACACCTGACATGATGAAGGATGTTGGACGCCTTGGTATGGTTTTGGGCCGCAAGGGTCTTATGCCTAACCCAAAGACTGGAACTGTTACCCCTGATATCGCAGGCGCAGTTGCTGAACTCAAGAAGGGACGCACTGAATTCCGCGCTGACAAGGGTGGCGTTGTACACATTCCGGTTGGAAAGGTGTCTATGTCTGACTCAGACACAGCTGAAAACGTAAAGGCTTTCCTGGTTGAATTGAACCGCAAGAAGCCGATCGATGCCAAGGCAGGTTTTGTCCGCTCAGTATCATTGAGCTCTACCATGGGTCCTGGTGTCTGGATTGACTACAAGGAGGAAGCATAATGGCAATCAGAGCAAAAAAGCTTCAGCCTGCTAAGACAGCAGCTATCGAAGAAACCAAGAAAGTTCTTGGTGAATACAAGGACTACATCTTCGTAGACTACCGTGGATTGACCGTTGAGCAGATTTCTACTCTCCGCGACAAGCTTCGCGAAAAGGATTCTCAGCTCAAGGTTTTCAAGAATAACTTTGCCCGTGTTGCTTTTGACGAGCTCAAGAACGATGCAGTTGCAGAATACCTCTCTGGTCCTACAGCCATTACTATGGTTAAAGAGGATGCCAACGAGGCTGCAAAGATTCTGTTCGAGTTCTCAAAGGATGTCCCGAACCTCAAGGTAAAGGGTGCTTGGGTAGAGAACGAGCTTTATGACCAGGCAAAGACAGAGGCATTCTCAAAGCTCCCTGGAAAGAAGGCTCTTATCGCTATGATTATGTCCGCAATCAATGGCCCGGCAAGAAAACTTGCAGGAACATTGCAGGCATACGTCGAAAAGTTGGAAAAAGAGGGTCCTGCCGCCGCTGCTTCTGCACCTGCTGCTGAGACTGCTCCTGCCGCTGAAGCCGCACCAGCCGCCGAAGCTGCACCAGCTAACTAATTTTGTTAGACCGGTACCGAAAGGTACCATCTTGTGGTCAGGCTTCAACGTGCTGATTACTGTCCGCAAGAAAATACGGTATGCGGATAAAAGGAGACCGTATGGCTCCTTCTGCAACCAAAATACGTCATCGGGATGATGACAGGAGAAGACAATTATGGCACTTTCAAATGATGAAATCTTAGACGCAATCGCTAACATGACTGTTCAGCAGGCTGCTGACCTGGTAAAGGCAATGGAAGAGAAGTTCGGTGTTTCTGCCGCTGCTCCAGTTGCTGTTGCTGCTGCTCCAGCTGCTGCTGCCGCTGAGGAACAGACTGAGTTCACAGTTACTCTTGACAAGGTTGATCCTGCAAAGAAGATTGCTGTTATCAAGGCAGTCCGCACAATCACAGGCCTTGGTCTGGGTGAAGCAAAGGCTCTGGTCGAAGGCGCTCCAAAGACTTTGAAGGAAAATGTTTCAAAGGCAGATGCAGACAAGATTATCGAAGATATCAAGGCTGCCGGTGGAGAAGCAAGCAAGAAATAATCATCCGGTTATTTTTCTTGCAGGGAATGAGAGCACGGCAGCATGAGTTTCTGCCTGCCTGATTCCCTGACTCACAGCATTAAGCGTTATAAACAGCTTCGGAAATCCTGTTTTGAAAATGACGGGTATTTTCCGAGGCTTTAGTCGTCTAAAAACAAGTGTGGCGAGTGTGGACTGACGGCACCACTGTTCCACGATGGATATCGCCGGCCGTATGGGAACTCCGGTTCAAGGGCTCCAGATCTCGTGCTGACCAGAAGTTTTCTGGTTGTAGCGGTTCAAAGAGCACCAGTTCCTACACCTAATGAGGGTAAGAATGTTCGCAAAGAGCAAAACCATTAAGCGTCAGTACATCGGGAAGGAAATCAAGGATTTCTACGATATTCCTGATTTAGTGGACATCCAGCTTTCTTCTTATGAAGATTTTGTGCAGAAAGAGAAGCTGGATAAAAAGGAACCTTTGGAAAACAAGGGACTTCAGCAAGTTTTCACATCTACATTCCCGATTGAAAGTCCTGACGGGACAATGTCACTTGATTACGAGTTCTACGAACTGGATGAAGAGAACATCAAGTACAGCGAGCTTGACTGCAAGAAGAAAGGCCAGACTTATGCAGTACCGCTTAAGGCACGTATCGACCTGACTTTTAAAGACACAGGCGCCATCCTCCAGAAAGACATCTATATGGGTGACATCCCTCTCATGACCCACCGTGGCACATTCGTCATCAACGGCGCAGAGCGTGTCGTGGTCAGCCAGATCCACCGTTCTCCTGGAGTTATCTTCAAGCACGAGAAGGGTGTTTATTCCAGCCGCATCATCCCTTACCGCGGTTCATGGATTGAATTTGAAATTGATCAGAAAAAAGAACTCATCTATGCAAAGATTGACCGCAAGAAGAAAATTCTTGCCACATTCTTCCTGCGTGCCCTGGGTTATTCTACCCGCGAGCAGATTATCAACGAGTTCTACAAGACTGAGGATATAGATATTCCTTCAGACAAGAAGGAAAGAGAGTCTTTGGTAGGAAAGGTTCTGGCAAAGGCTGTCATCGTGTCTGACGATTCCGGCGAGGAAAAGAAACTCTTCCGTGCTGGTGTCGAGCTCAAGCCTCACGATTTGGATGACCTTGTGGCAAACAAGATCAAGACAATTACCGTCATTAAGTTCAACACTCGCAAGAATCCAAAGAACAAGGACGAGCGCAATGAATCCCTTGAAAGCAAGATGGTCATCAACTGCTTTGAGCAGGAAGAGCGTGACTTTGCCAAGAGTGGAGAAGAGATTGTCGACGAACCTTCAAAGGAAGCATGTCTTTCCAGAGTCTATGCTGTGCTGCAGCCTGGCGAGCCTGTAACTGTCGAAGCGGCGGAAAAAGACCTGAACAGCATGTTCTTCTCGGAGCGCCGCTATGAGTTGGGCCGCGTGGGACGCTACAAGCTGAACAAGAAGTTCGAGTACGACCATCCGGTTGAAGATTTGACTCTTACCCATGAAGATATCGTCAAGACAATGAAGCACTTGATTGAAGTCTACCTCCAGCCAGATACCATCGACGACCAGGATCACCTTGGCAACCGCCGTGTCCGTTCTGTGGGCGAACTTCTTACCAATCAGTTCAAGACTGCCTTTGCACGCATGGAGCGCATTGCCAAGGACCGCATGAACCTCAAGGAAGTGGATACCCTCAAGCCTCAGGACCTTATCTCCATCAAACCGATTGTCAGCGGAATCAAGGAATTCTTTGGTTCTTCACAGCTGTCACAGTTCATGGATCAGTGTAACCCGCTTGCCGAGCTTACACACAAGCGCCGTCTCAACGCTTTGGGACCAGGTGGACTTTCACGTGACCGCGCAGGATTTGAAGTCCGCGACGTTCACTACACTCACTACGGACGTATGTGTCCTATCGAGACTCCTGAAGGTCCGAACATCGGTCTTATTGTTTCTCTCGCTATCTTTACCCGTGTCAATGAATACGGCTTCCTTGAAGAGCCATACCGCAAGGTTGTCAACGGAAAGGCTACAAACGAGGTTGACTGGCTTGATGCTATGGAAGAAGACAAGCACTACATCGGTCAGGTCACCGAGGGCATGAAGGAAGACGGTTCATTCCCGACTGTCAACGTTTCCTGCCGCCACCGTGGTGACTATACAAGCCGCAGGGCCGAAGACATCGACTACATGGATGTTTCACCGCGTCAGGTTATTTCAGTTTCTGCATCCCTTGTTCCGTTCCTTGAACATGACGATGCCAACCGCGCTCTCATGGGTTGTAACATGCAGCGCCAGGCTGTTCCTCTGCTGTTCCCGGAGCCACCGCATGTCGGTACCGGTATGGAAGGCAAGACTGCCTATGACTCAGGCGTGCTTGTCAAGGCAAAGCGTGCCGGCGAGGTAATCTGGGTGGAAAGTGACCTTGTGAAAGTCAAGCCGGACGGAGTAAAGGGTAATGTTGTTGACGAATATCCTCTGCTCAAGTACCAGAAGACCAACTCAGATACATGTAACCACCAGCGCCCGACTGTCCAGGTTGGAGAGCACGTTGAAAAGGGTTCTGTCCTTGCTGACGGTCCCGCAACATTCAACGGAGAGCTTGCTCTTGGACGCAACATTCTGGTCGGATTCGTTCCTTGGAATGGTTATAACTATGAGGACGCCGTTCTCATCAGCCAGCGCGTTGTCAAGGAGGATATGTATACTTCCGTGCATATCCACGAGTTCCAGACTGAAATCCGCGAGACAAAGCTTGGTCCTGAAAAGATTACCCGAGAACTCCCGAGCGCAAAGACCACGACACTTGATAATCTTGATGCCGAAGGTATTGTCCGCATTGGTGCAAAGGTACGCTCAGGCGACATTCTGGTTGGTAAGGTAACTCCAAAGAGCGAGACTGAAACCACTCCGGAATTCAAGCTCTTGAACTCAATCTTTGGTGAAAAGGCCAAGGAAGTCCGTGATGCATCCCTCAAGCTGCCTCATGGTGTCCAGGGTGTTGTCATCGGAATCGAGCGTCTCAAGCGTTCAGAAGGCGACGAGCTCAACCCAGGCGTTGATGAAATCGTAAAGGTTGTCATTGCCGACAAGCGTAAGCTGGTTGTCGGTGACAAGATGGCAGGACGCCACGGTAACAAGGGTGTCGTTGCCCGTATTCTCCCTGTGGAAGACATGCCTTACCTGGAAGACGGTACACCGCTTGATGTCTGTCTGAACCCGCTTGGTGTTCCTTCCCGTATGAACATCGGTCAGATAATGGAATCAGAACTTGGCCGCGCCGGTATGGTGCTGAACGAGTTCTACAACTCTCCTGCTTTCCAGACTCCTAGCCAGGAGCAGATTGCGGAGAAACTTGTTGAAGCTGGTCTCAGCCCTGACTGTAAGCAGATTGTGCGCGACGGTTTCACTGGTGAACCTTTCCTGAACCCGATTTTTGTTGGTGTAATCTACTTTATGAAGCTGCACCACTTGGTTGACGACAAGATGCATGCCCGTTCAACAGGACCTTACTCACTGGTTACCCAGCAGCCTCTTGGCGGTAAGGCTCAGTTTGGTGGTCAGCGTCTTGGAGAAATGGAAGTTTGGGCACTTG
>CAMNHD010000082.1 GCA_946538875.1 uncultured Treponema sp. | reverse complement strand
TCCTGCTTCGCCTGCGTGGGCGGCTTCGATTGCGGCGTTCATGGCCAGGAGGCTTGTCTGCTCTGCAATGCTCTGGATGATGTTTGAGGCTTCAAGCAGACCGCTTGACTCTGCGAGGATTCTGTTTGACATGTTCACTGCGTCTTCTACGCGGCGGTTTCCTTCGTCAGAGGCGTTGTTCAGCTCGTTTACGGTCTGTCCGTTTTTTTCCAGGATGTTTGTCACGCTCTGGATGTTTGCCACCATCTGCCGGACTGCGGCGGAACTTTCTTCCACGCTTGCGCTCTGCTGCTGGATGTTTGCGGAGAGTTTTTCTATGCTCTGCATAATCTTGCTGGTGGCGGAGCTTGTTTTTTCCACAACCTGCGACTGGTTTTCCATCTGATGCTCGACTGATTGGATGTTGCCGACTATCTGGCTTACAACAGAGGCGGTTTCTGTCATGTTCACGTCAAGGTCGTTGCCCATTTTCTGGGTAAGATCCACGTTTTCCTGGACACCTGTGAGCAGTCTGCGTGACTTGTCGTAGAAGCGGTTCAGGTAGGTGATTACTACGCCCAGTTCGTCGCGGCTCTTGCGGGTAAGATTCTTTACTGTGTAGTCGCCGTCTGCAAGTGCGGAGCTGAAGTTGTTGATGCGGTTGAGGCGGCGCATGAGGCTTCCTGCTATGATTGCCATGGCGGCAAGTGCAAGCACAAAGTTGATGGTCATTGTGGGAAGTATTTTCTTTAAAATTGTGACTGCGTATGTCTGTGAGTCTGTGAGTGTCGTTAGGGATTCGTAGGCTACTACCTGGCAGTCCATGACACTTGCGTAGATTCCTATGATTATCATTGCTGTCATAAGGCAGATGCGTTTGGTGAGGCCGAATTTTACATCCCTGCGGTGCAGCGGCAGGAAACGGAGCCAGCGCTCGAACAGTTCAATCCAGACCAGGAAGATAATCATGGCCACCAGGAAGACTGATGCTACCAGTGAATAGATAATCCGCCAATTTCCTACCTGGATGTTGAGCATTTTTGCACCGCTTATGAGGCAGAGTCCAAGTATCCAGGTTGTGTTGATTGGGGTAAGGCAGTTGAATATGCACTGGATGTGGTACCATCTGAGACATTTTGTGTATGATTCCTGTGAGCCGTCAAAGGCGCACATGGTCTTTGTTGTGGAATATGATATGATGAAAGTGGCGCCTGAGACCAGGACATAATAGGCTATTGCCGGGATGGAAAAACTGACTCTGAGCAGGTCTGCGAATGAATTGAATGCCCTGCATGTGATTCCGAGCCATGCCGCATAAAGGAGCGGGACTATAAAAAGAGCCCAGTTTGTAAGCGGTACTAAATAGTGAGGTTTTTCGTGCAGTTCTGTTTCCGTCATAATAGTTACCTCCAGAATGAAAGTCCGATTAGTATACTGAATTTTCACGTTTGCGAATAGTAACTTTTAATGAAAAATGGCGGAAAAAGTTACGGTTTAGGTGTATTTGTTATGGTGAGAGGGTGAATTGTAAGACTATATACAGAATAGATCTTTTAGTCTATCCTCACGGGAATCAATTTTTGTAGCATGAATGCCAAAGTGGCGGTACGCGACCGGTAGCCACTTTGTGTCTGCATTTTGTCAAAATTAATTTCCATGTCCGCTACACCTTGAATTTTTGCACAACCTGAGTTACTGCCTCGATGCTGCTGCTGTTGTCCTTTGTCAGGTCGTTTACGCTTGTGACGGCCTGTGTGATATGCTCGGTGCCAGAGGCCATGCTTGTCATGGAAGATGCAATCTGTTCGCTCAGGTTCAGAAGCTCGTCCATCTCGTGATTTGCCACATTGCTTGCGTTCTGCATAAGGTCACCGCTGTCCTTTACATGCTGGGTAATCTCGGTGATTTCCTTGATGGCCTCAAGAACTTGGGAACCTCCTTCGGACTGTTCCTGCATTGCGTTCATGATTGCAATTTCCTGTTCGGCAACAAGGCGTGTCAGGTTGTAGATGTCATTGAACTTTGTCTGTAGTGACACAGTGGATTCACCTATGGCCTTTATGCTGCCCAAGACAGTCTTTAGGTTTTTGGTTATTGTCTTGCCCTGTGAGTTTGAGTCTTCTGCCAGTTTGCGGATTTCGTCTGCGACCACTGCAAATCCCCGGCCCGCATCTCCTGCGTGGGCTGCCTCTATTGCGGCGTTCATGGCAAGAAGATTTGTCTGGCTTGCAATGTGCTGTATGACGCGGCTTGCTTGGAGCAGTGTTTCGGACTGGGCCTGAATCTCAGTGGTGCTCTTTACGGAAGATGTAAGGTTTTCTTTTCCGGTTTCAGAGGCGTCTTCAAGGGCATGAATTGTTGAGGAGTTCTTTTCCAGAATCTTTGTGACGGAGCGGATGTTGGCGACCATCTGTTCGATTGCCGAGGATGACTGGGCAACGCTTGTGGACTGGTACTGAATGTTCTGGATAAGGTCGTCCACACTCACCTTGATTGATTCTATGGAAGAAGTTGCCTGACGTACGCTCTGTTCCTGGTGCTGTACCTGATTGTTGACAGAGGATATGCTTGCGGAGATTTCGTGAACGGAGTCTGCGGTGGTGTCCATGTTGAGCGCCAGAGTGTCGCCTATATGCTTCATCTGTTCAGTCTCAAGCTTGACCGATGCCAGTGATGACTGAAGCTTTTCCATCGTCTCGTTGAAGTAGGTGTACATGCTGCCAAGTTCGTTCTGTTTCCTTACCTGCATGCGGACTGTAAGGTCTCCGTCTCCCTGGGCAATGTTTTTCATTGCGGCAACACCCTTGTTGATTTCTTTTGTCATGCGGGAAATTGAGATGTAAGTGATTATGGAGATGATTACTATGGTCAGCAGGAAACTGATTACCATTATGGCGGTAATCATTATCGAGTCGTGGTCGATTTCGCTTTGGTTTACGTTCAGGCCAAGGAAAAATACTTCGTCTGCCTCTGCAACCTGGAAGGGGACAAAGTACCGGTATATTTTTGAAGAGCTACCGTCTGCATAGTAGGAGAATGGTTCCAGGCTTTTTTGTGCGGAGTTGAAGCTGCCGTGGAATTTGGGATTGTTGAAGTCTGGGAATGTTGTTCCCCAAATTTCCTTGTCGGGGTCAAAGGCGACATGTCCTAACTGGGAAACCAGTGTGATGTAGCCGGAATTGTAGACATTTGCAGACTGAAGCGGTGTGGACATGGTTTCCATCTTCATCTCGATGCCAAGGACTCCGACTGTATCGCCCTTGCTGTTCTGCAGGGGAAATGCAAGCGGATATGACCAGAGTGTCTTGCCGAAGAGTTCCTGCTTCTTGGGTTCAAGAAATACTCCCCTTGAGGCATGCAGGCCCTGTACATACCAGGCTTCGCTGTGGTAGTTGCGGAGCTGGCTGTGGTCGATGACTGAACCCACATGTGTCCATAAGGGCATAAAGACTCCTGAGCTGTCATGGTAGATTGACGAGGCGTATGCTTCGTCCATGCCGTCAAGGGCATTCGGGAGCCATGCTGTGTATACAGCAAGGATTGTGTCGTTGTCCACAAGCGTCTGGCGGAGAGCGGTGTTTATAAAGTTACGGCGGTTTTCATTTGGAAATGATTCATACTGCTGTATGATTGAACTCAGAGAAAGTCCTACTGCGTATTCTTCTGCAAGAAGGCCGCGTGTGCGTTCTGAATAGTAGGATGCGGTCCGGTTGACATATTTCATTGACAGGGAGTTAAAGCTTTTCTTGACATAAGCTGTAAGAAAAATTGCGCAGAATCCCATCAAGACTAAGAGTGCAAGGCCTATATCTATAACCAACTGAGTCTTTATGCTTTTGTTCCGAGAAAAATTCAATTTTGACAGCATTCCTACCTCCGTACTCTTTTTTAATTATCGGTTTTTATTAAAACTTATTATATCACGGTTCGGGAAATAGGGGAAAATTTTTTTTTCAGTTTTAGAGTTTAAGTTAAGAAATTTACTCGTAGGTCCGCAGTATGTTCTCGGCGGTTACAAGACGGGTCTGCCTGAGATCCATGCTTTGCTTTTCAATGTAGTGCTGAGCCTGGCTTTCGGTCATCTTGAGCACTTGGATAAGAATAAGTTTGGCTCTGTCCACAATGCGGATTTCTTCTATTTTTTTCTGCAGCCTTTGATTTTCGTTTTCCAGGTGCATGATCCTCTTGCGGCTTGCAGTCAGCAGTTTGACTGACTGATAGAATAGCTCCGAGCTGAGCGGTTTTGGCAGCGCAAAGACTCCGTAGTCCTCTACGCGGGCGCTTACTTCCAGTACGCTGAGGCTGTCGACAATCAAGATGATACCGGCAGTGCTTTGCTCCGATGCATGGATGGCAAGCTGGTCGCCCATTTCATCGGGGAGAGGCGTGTCTATTATTATGAGGTCAAAGTCAGTTTCTGCAAGATACCTGCGTGCCTGGGCACCGTTTTGACTTGCCATAATCCGGCCTATGCGCTCGGAATGCAGCATGTCGGAGATGATGCCCATGGTGGTGCTGGTGTTGCTTACAATCAGCACGTTTTCCATCAGCTTACAGTTCTCCAAAGCGTGGCTGGGGATACTTGCGGCGGGTATCGGCAAATGCCTTGACTATGTCGCTGCCAAGTACTGATGAGGCAAAGCTGCTCTTTTCAAAAAGCTCAAGAGCTTCTTCCAGGGATTCCGGGAGAGACTCAAGCGAGGCCAGTTCTTTTGCTGTGGCGGTGAACAGATTGAGGTTCACGGCTGGAGGAAGAGTCCGCTTTGTTTCTATTCCTTCAAGGCCTGCTGCGATAACAGCGGCAAGCGCAAGGTATTGATTGCAGCTTGGATCCGGTGAACGCAGTTCTATGCGGACTGAGTCTCCCTTTGCGGCTGGAACCCTTATAAGCTGGCTTCTGTTTTCTTTGCTCCAGCTTACATACTTTGGGGCTTCAAAGGAACCCAGGCGTTTGTATGACTGCTCAAGCGGATTGAGCAGGGCGGATATTTCCCTGATGCGGTAGAGTATCCCTGCGATGAAGGCCTGGGATTCAGGACTGTTTTCGGAGAAAAGATTGTGACCGTTTTTGATTAGTGAAAGGTTTATGTGCAGACCGCTTCCTGCCTGATCATCAATAGGTTTCGGCATAAAGCTTGCAAACAGACCGTTCTGTGCGGCTACGGTTTTTACCGCAGTCTTGAATGTGGAGAAGTTGTCGGCGGCCTTTAGTGCAGAGTTGTATTTAAAGTCGATTTCATTCTGACCAGGGCCTGCTTCGTGGTGGCTTGTCTCTGGTTCGATTCCCATCTGTTCAAGGGTAAGAATTATTTCACGGCGGACATTTTCCCCCTTGTCCAAAGGCGCAAGGTCGCAGTAAGAGGCATTGTCATGCGGAATCTTGGAGGGGTTGCCGTTCTCGTCAAGGCGGAACAGGTAGAATTCGCATTCAGTTCCAACCTGCACATCAAAGCCCATGAGCTTTGCCTTTTCCATCACCTTCTTGAGAGCAAGCCGTGCGTCTGCTTCAAACGGGGTTCCGTCTGGGTAGCGGACACTACAGTACATTCGTGCCACCCTTCCGTGCTGGGGTCTCCAGGGCAATACGGAAAGTGTGGATGCGTCCGGAAAGAGAAACAGGTCACTCTTGGCGGCAGAAGTGTATCCTGCAATTGCGGCGGCATCAAAGGAAACTCCATCGGCAAACGCTCTGCGAAGGATATGCGGTTGTACAGAAACACTTTTGATATTCCCGAAGATGTCGGTAAAAAAGAGTTTTATGAATTTTACGTCATTTTCAGAAACGTACTGCAGAACTTCACTTTGTGAGTATTCCATTGCTTTCCCCCCCTGTATTATTCTACTGTCACTGATTTGGCAAGGTTTCTTGGCTTGTCGGGATTGTTTCCGCGCTGAATCGCACAGTAGTATGCGAACAGCTGGGCAGGAATTATTGCAATCAAAGGAGCAAAGATGTCCTCCGTTTCCGGTATAGTGATAATCTTGTCGGCCACATCGCTGAATGCACCGGTTTTGTCCTGTGTTATGACAAGTGTTGAACATCCTCTTGTGCGGACTTCCTCCACATTGCTGGCAAGCTTCTGGTACAGATTGTGATCTGTGGCGATTGCGATGACAAGTGTTGTCTGATCGACCAGAGCGATGGGGCCGTGCTTGAGTTCGCCTGACGCAAATGCTTCGCTGTGCATGTAGCTTACTTCCTTGAGCTTGAGTGCACACTCAAGGCTTGTTGCGCTGTCTGACTGCCGGCCAATAAAGAAGACCTTTTCCTTGTTGAAGTTCTGGCTGACGAATTTCTGGATTTCGCTTTGGTCGGAGAGTACCTCTTCAACTTTCTGCGGGATACGGGTAAGTTCCTTGAGCAGCTTCTGGAAGTCTGACTGATTTAATGTTCCCTTGGCAAGTGCGGCCTGAAGGGCAAGCATGTACAGGCACATGACCTGGGTTGTATAAGCTTTTGTCGAGGCAACTGCAATTTCGGGGCCTGCCCATGTGTAGATGACATCGTCGGCCTCGCGGCTGGCGGTTGAGCCTACACAGTTTGTGATTGCAATGACACGTACACCTGCAGCCTTTGCAAGACGGAGTGCGGCCAAAGTGTCGGCAGTTTCTCCTGACTGGCTTATCACTATGAAAATATCATCCTTGTTCAGGATAGGATTGCGGTAACGGAATTCACTTGCCACGTCAACCACAACCGGGATTCTTGCAAGACTTTCGAATGCATAGCGCGCGAGCATTCCTGCATGGTAAGCGGTACCGCATGCGGTTATGACTATGCGTCCGGCATTTTTCCAGTCATCGGCAGAGAGTTCAAGCTCGTCAAACTTGATACCGGTTGGTGTGTCTCCGTCCATTACAAGACGCGGGTGGAGCGTGTCGGTGAGGGCCTTTGGCTGTTCGTGGATTTCCTTCAGCATGAAGTGGGCGTAACCGTTTTTCTCTGCGGAAGACAGATCCCATTCAACATGAT
>CAMNHD010000081.1 GCA_946538875.1 uncultured Treponema sp. | reverse complement strand
CGCAATCAGATATCCCCACAAGAATCCGCTTGTCGGGCCGTTAAAGAGGACATTGAGCCCCGCCTTGCCAGAAAACACAGGAAGCCCTATGGCACCAAGCAATAGAAAGACCGCAACTGCAAGCCCGCCGAACACTGGTCCCAAAAGAAGCCCGGAAAGCATACTCATCATGTCCTGGAGCACAATAGGAATTCCGCCGGGGAGCGGAATCTGGATAAAGCAGCCCACACTAATCAAAGCCGCAAACAAGGCAGTCAAAACAAGTTGTTTTTCAATTCTAATTTTTTTCATAAGATATTTCTCCTGGAGCAAATATTTTCCTTGACCTTTCAGCAGCCGTGCTCAGCACTGCATAGCCCCTGCCGTCAATTTTTTCAAAGATGTATTCTCCGCCGCCAAAAGCACGGACAGTTCTGCCGGAGTCGTAATTGATTTTGTTCCACAAATCGGAAAGCTCACTGCCCTGCGCAAGGACAAGTGTCTCAAGCCTGAGGAACTCATCATGGAAGGCAGTCAATATTTTTTTCCGCGACTGAGGGACTGCTTTTCCAAACACTTTATCAGTCCCCTTGAGCCCCGGACTTTTTGTCACATTCACGCCTATTCCAAGATTCATAAAGCGGCATCTTCCACCACTGGACAATTCTTCGTCCAAGATGCCCGCAACCTTTCCGTCACCGCTCCACACATCATTGGGCCAGCGCGCATAGAACCTTCTGCCGGACATCTCCTCCAGCACGTTCACTAATGCAATCTGGGCCGCCATTATCTGCCTTGCAAGCAGATTTGTGGACAATTCAGGGTATGTCACCATGGTAAAAGCCAGGGACCCCTTTGTTGTTTTCCAGTCATGGTTGCCGCGTCCCTTACCGGCAGACTGTTCGTCGGCAGTCACGATTCTAAGGAATTGTCCTCCGTCTGACAGTGAGTCCAGAGCAATCCTGCGGGCCTCATCCATTGTCGACCCGACCGTCTTAAAGTGCGTGAAAATATTCTCCTCTTTTCCAAACTCAACCGGACAGATGCTGTCGGAATTCTTATCCTTCAGCACATAACCGTTTTTAAAAGATTCTATCTCGTATCCGGAAGCCCGCAAAGCCTGCACCGCTTTCCAGACCGAGGTGCGCGAAATTTCAAGTTCACGGGAAAGCTCTTCGCCGGAGACACATGCCGAGTCTGCCCTCAAGCGTTCCAAAATCATGGCTTTGGTAGAGATATTTTCGTTACCCTTCATATCTGCTAGGGTAACGAATTTTTACCGCAGTGTCAACAAACAGCATGTAGCGAAGAACCGGGATTCCTCATAACATGAGTACGCCACCAGCAGCCACTTTGTGCCTGCATTTTGTCCCGCCGCCTACGCCCGATTGGAGCAAGCCATGCCGCAGGCAGGGAGCCCGCAAGGGCCGGAGCGCAAGCGTAGTTGCGGAAAGCGGGGATCTTGCCATGAGGTGAGTCTGCGGAATACGCCAAAAAAAAATGGAATGCGGGGGTTAGGTGCCGTTCAGATGGAGAGCATTCGTTATGTCTTGAAGACCGGGGCTTTTTTGTTTATAATTGATGGACTTGCTTTTGGAGGAGTTTTTATGGCAGACATACACGTTTTTCCTGATGCGCCGGAAGGTACGCCTGAATGCAATTTTGTGCACCTGCATGTACACTCGGACTACTCGCTGCTGGACGGAGCCTCCAAACTGGACACGCTTATTGCCCGCGCCAAGGAACTCAACATGAAGCACCTGGCCCTTACCGACCACGGCAATATGTTCGGAATCCTGAACTTTGAGCACATCTGCCATGCGAATGGTATTAACCCTATCTGCGGCGAGGAATTCTATGTCGCCGAGGGGAGCCATCTTGAAAACAACAATCTTCCCTGGCCAAACAAAAATGGCCGTCCGCGCCACAACTACCACCTGATTCTTCTTGCCCGGAACCAGACCGGGTACAAGAATCTTTGCTGGCTTTCGTCCCTTGCGTATACGGAGGGTCTTGCGGAAAACGGCGGCATCTTTGCAAAGCCTAGAATCGACTTTGAGCTTCTGCAGCGTTACCATGAGGGACTCATCTGCCTTTCTGCCTGCATCCAGGGAGAGATTCCTCTTGCCCTGCTCAACCACGATG
Source organism: uncultured Treponema sp. (assembly GCA_946538875.1). The sequence goes on along the minus strand of CAMNHD010000081.1, from coordinate 4,842 downwards.
ATGAACGCGCTTACGAGACTGCACGGAAATACAAGGAGCTGTTCGGCCCCGACCATTACTACATTGAGCTTCAGGACCACGGTCTTGCAGACCAGAAAGAAGTTGCACCCAAACTGATAAAGCTTGCGCACGACCTTGACATTCCGCTTGTGGTGACGAACGATATCCACTACTGCCGCCAGGAGGATGCCGAGGCTCAGGACGCGCTGGTCTGCATCGGAAGCAAAAAGACTCTTGACGACCCCAACCGCATGAAGTTCCAGGGTACCCAGTGGTACATGAAGACAGAGGCGGAGATGGGACAGCTGTTCCCGGAATGCCCTGAGGCGATGGAGAACACGCTTAAGATTGCAAAGATGTGCGACCTTACAATCCACCAGTACAAGACGCAGGAGCTCAAGGGCTGTCTTCCACGGTTCGAGCTGCCAAAGGAATTCCAGCAGAGCGACGACTACACAAAGAATCAGGACGCTTACGTGCGCTATCTGGTTGAAGAAGGCTTAAAGAAACGCTACAAGGAAATCACTCCTGAAATCCGTGAGCGCTGCGAATACGAACTGGGCATCATCTTCAAGATGGGCTTTTCCGGTTACTTCCTGATTGTGTGGGAATTCATCAACTGGTCCAAGAAGAACGGCATTCCAATAGGTCCGGGCCGTGGTTCCGGTGCGGGAAGCCTTGTCGCCTACTGCATGACAATCACGGACATAGACCCTTTCCGCTACAAGCTGATTTTTGAACGCTTTTTGAATCCAGAACGTGTCTCAATGCCTGACTTTGACGTGGACATGGACTTTGAATTCCGTCAGCGCATAATCGAACACACGGTTGACCTTTACGGCGAGCCGCAGGTAGGCCACATCGTGACTTTTGGAACGCTCAAGCCCAAGAACTGTCTTGCTGACGTGGGCCGCATAATGAACATTCCGCTTTCCGAAGTGAACAAGCTCAAGGCCTGCATCCCCGACAGCCCGAAGGCAAAATTCAAGGACGCTTTCTCAGAGCCGACAGAAAAATTCCCTGACGGCGGACAGCTGATTCCATTCACCAAGCCTGAGACATTCAACAACGACATGGCAAAATTCGACCAGTACCAGAAGATGTTCCGGCTTTGCCAGAAACTGGAGAACGTAAACCGCAACACGGGCCTCCACGCTTCGGGAATGGTCATCGGTCTTACAGCCCTCCCCGACTGGGCACCCGTCTTCAAGGACAACAAGACTGGCAGCAAAGCAGTCCAGTACACCATGGACATCATCGAGCCTTGCGGTCTGGTCAAGTTCGACTACCTTGGACTCAAGACGCTTTCTCTGATCCGTTATGCCGAAAACATAATCAACAAACACAGAAAGCCGGAGGAACCTGTCTTCCGTGCAGACGAAGTGAGCGAAACTGACGACAAGACCTTCGACCTGTTCTGCCGAGGTGACACTGTGGCCGTCTTCCAGTTTGAATCTCCTGGTATGCAGAAGATTCTGCGCCAGGCACAGCCACGCTGCATAGAAGAGCTTGTCGCCTTGAACGCGCTCTACCGTCCTGGTCCTATGGATTACATTCCCAACTACATCGACGGAAAATGGAAGCCGGAGACTGTGCACTACCCCGACCCATGTCTTGAGGACATTCTTAAGGAGACTTACGGTGTCATGGTCTACCAGGAACAGGTCATGCAGGTTTCGCAGAAAATAGCAGGATTCAGTCTTGGTGGTGCCGACATGCTCCGCCGCGCAATGGGTAAGAAAAAGCCGGAAGTCCTTATGGGCAAGAAGATTGAGTTTGAGGAAGGTGCTATAAAGCAGGGCTTCACAAAGGAACATGCGGACGAAATCTTTGACATAATGGTTCCATTTGCGGGTTACGGATTCAACAAGAGCCATGCCGCAGCCTACTCGGTTGTCGCCTACCGCACAGGTTGGCTCAAGGCGAACAGACCTGCTGAATTCATGGCGGCGAACCTTACCAACGAAATCACTTCCACGGACAAGCTGCCTGTTTATATAGAAGAAGCCAGACGCATGGGCATTCCCGTCGATCAGCCCGATGTAAACCGCTCAGACTCCATCTTTGATGTAGTGGACGGACACATTGTCTTTGGTCTTGAAGGCATCAAGGGCATGGGAAGCGGTGCTGCGGAAGCTATTGTCAAGGAAAGGGAGGCAAACGGACCGTTCAAGTCCTTTGAAGATTTTATTGCGCGCATAGACAACCACGAAGTGAATAAAAAGGCTGTTGAAGTCCTTATCAAGACAGGTGGATTCGACAATCTCGGCATGAACAGGGCAACACTTCTTGCAAATTACGAAAATGCAATGGCTTATGAAGAAAAGAAGCACCTTGGAGCCAACTACGGCCAGGTCAGTCTCTTTGAGGACACAGACATTCAGGAGTTTGCGGATTTCAAGTACCAGATTGTGGACGAGATGCCCAAGATGGAAAAGCTGAACATGGAAAAGGAGCTTATCGGATGCTTTGTAAGCGGCCACCCGCTTGATGACTGGCGCAATGTCATAGAAAAATGCGCAACCCTCAACAGCGACAACATTGCCAAGGCCGCAAAAGAAGACAAGGCAGAAAAAGACGCTCTTGCCGCAAGTGGCAGAAGTTCCTGGAAGATGCGCGACATAGGCAGAACCTACATTGCCATCGGTATGGTGCAGGAACTAAGGGTCATCATGACCAAAAAGGGCACCCAGATGGCATTTGCCAAGCTTGCAGACTTCAAGGAATCCATAGAAATCACATTCTTCCCCAAGACATGGGAATTGATCAAGGACCAAATCCATGACGAAGGAATATACGCCTTCAAGGGTAAGGTCGACGGTACTAGAGAAACTCCTAGTTTTATAGTAGACTCTTTGGAGGATCCCAAGGCATTGGAGGAACGCAGCATAAGTTCAATCCACATTCAGATGAATGAAGGTTTTACCAGCCAAAAAGATCTGGCAAAGATAAAGGATTTTTTATTTGGCGCTCAGGGCAATTGCAGAGTATATTTTCATATAGATATACATGGAAAGCCTTTCATAGTGAAGGGCAATGCCCAGATGACCACCCCTTCCGGTAAGGAATTTGTTCAGTCGCTCAAAGACATGAACTACGTTGAGGACGTCTGGTGCGAATAGGAGGATTTGAAAAATGTCAGCATTGAGAATAGTTTTTGGAATACTTGCTTCGCTGGTCGGTTTGTACAACTTTCTGTGCCTTATAAGGATTGCTCTTACCTGGATACCCAATGTGTCCAGTTCAAAAGTCTCCCAGTTCCTTGCAAAAATCTGCGACCCTTACCTGAACATTTTCAGGGGCATCAGGGGACTAAGGCTTGGCAGTTTTGACTTCAGCCCGGCAATCGGTCTCCTTTTGCTTGCACTTGCGGCCAACGTCCTGGACAGTCTGAGCCACGGGGCAAAATACTCCCTCAGCTCGCTGCTTGTAATACTGGTCAACGGCCTGTGGACTGTCATCTCATCAATTATCGGCTTCCTGATTCTCCTGATTGTCATAAGGCTTGTCATAATGCTGGTAAAAAAGACCCAGTATTCGTCAAATCCGCTTGTCTATTCTGTGGACCAGTCCATAGCTCCCTTTGTGGACAAGCTGGTGCGCCCCTTCATCGGTAAAAGCAGTCCAAGCTACAAAACCTCTCTGATTGTGGCGGCCATAGTGCTCTTTGTCTTACAGTCAGTGATTTTTATGGCTTTCTTTTTCCTGACAAAGACTCTTTCATACATTCCATTCTGATATCCAGGACACACAACAGCCAATGCTGCTAAGCGAACTCGGAACCCCAGTAGAAAACCTCAGCGGAATCGGTCCCTCCAGCGCAAAGCTTTTTGCCCGGCTGAACATCTTTACCGTAGCGGACCTACTTTCCGCCTACCCACGCGACTATGAGGACCGGACAAGGCATGTTCCACTGAGAGACTACGCCAGAGAAGCAAAAGTAAACACAATCTGCACCGTGACTGCCCACGACTGGTTCGGTTACGGCCGCATGAAAACCCTGAAGATTGCCATCAACGACGGAACAGCTTCCGCCTGGCTCATAGCATTCAACCGTCCCTTCCTTGAAAAAACTCTTCCGCCGGGAAGCATCATACAAGTGAGCGGCAGATTCGAAGTGAAATACAATTCCCTCCAGTCAGTCACATTCGAAGCACAATGCATAGCCAAGGAGGGAAACCTGGAAGACTTTGCCGGAAAGCCACTTCCCCAATCAGGAGTGCTTCCCGTATATCCGCTGACAGAAGGCCTCTCCCAAAAGACATTCCGCAAAGCCACCGCCACAGCCGTAAGACTTTACGCCAAGGCCATAGATTCCGAACTACCTCCAGATGTACAGCAGGAGCGCAGTCTTTTGACAAAGGCCCAGGCCATCACATGGCTTCACACACCGGAAAATCTTGAACAAGTGCAGAAAGCACGGCGCACACTCATTTACGAAGAACTCTACCACTTTGAATACAAGATGGCTCTCCGCGCATGGGAACACCGTGGAGTCCTCCCCTCTCTGGAACAGAGTGCCGTATTCGAAGCAAGCGCACCTCATGACGGTCCTCACAGCCAGGTACCTTCTGCCGCGCCGTATTTCACAACACCGGCCGTAAGCCCGGAAGAGTTCAAAAATACCCTTTCCCCCAGACAAAAACAGCTTGCCGAACGGCTCCCCTTCACACTCACAAGCGGACAGATGCAGGCCATCATAGACATGAACCGCGACATAGACATGAGTCAAAGCCAGTGCAACACCATGCTTAACAAACCGCAGGAACTCACCCACTCACCGTTTTCCATGCAAAGACTGCTGCAGGGGGATGTCGGTTCAGGAAAAACACTTGTTGCATT
>CAMNHD010000080.1 GCA_946538875.1 uncultured Treponema sp. | reverse complement strand
ATTTTCCCGGTCACGGAGACACAAGCCTTGACAGTCACGGACGGCTGCCGCAGATAAAGATAAGCCTTGATACCCTGCACAACCGGGAACTTATTCCCTTTATGTATCTGATAAAAGCGCAGATACCCGCAATCATGAGCGGACACCTTTCATTCCCCCTCATACAAGCTGACGGCACCCCCGCCAGCCTTTCGCGTTACATGCTCACGACAATACTGCGCCAGGAACTAGGTTTCCAGGGGCTTATCATAACCGACGACATGATGATGAACGGAGCGACTCTATTTGCAGGCTCCCTTCACAAAGCCGTGACCATGGCAATAGAAGCAGGCAACGACATAATCATCTCGTCCACCACAGCAAACCTTGGTTCCGAACTCTGGCTGCAGAACCTCAACCGTGTAAAAACAAATCCTCAGTTCCACGAACGCGTGCAGGACGCCGCATACCGGGTAATCTACGCAAAACTGAATTATTTCAAGGGGCAGAATGCCGCACCGCTCTACCCGGACCCGGAAAAAATCTACACACGCATACCGGACAAGGACGGCCAGGCATTTTTCCTTGAACAGGCATGCCGCTCGGTTTCAGTCTACAAAAAAGGAAACTCTCTGCCCTACAGACCAAAGGAAGGAGAACGCATACTCGTGGCAGGGCCATTCACATCACTCTACGCAGAAGCCCGCAAACGCTATCCCACAGTGTCCACCTACCACTACGCCTACGACCTCAAGGCAGACCAGAGCAACCTGGACTCATGGAACGCTTCCGACTTTGTCTCGGTGGCACGCCGTTACGACACAATAATCATCAACGTCTTTGACCGCCACAGCGCAAACATCGCAAAACGCATCCAGGGCCTGGGCAAAAATGTCATAATCCTTTCCACAATGTCACCGGTCTATATACTTAACGGCTTTGACTGGGCAGACACAATCCTCTGCGGCTACTCATACTCCAACTATTCCTATGCCGCGCTTTTTGCCGCACTGAACGCAGAAATCACCCCGCACGGTCAGATTCCACTGGACATACGGAGCACCCCTGACGGTTCACAATAAACGCTTTGAACAAAACATTCCCCTGCACCCCTGAACCCGCTTTCCAGGGTTCCGCCCTCCGCGCGGTCTCCATTGCTCCGTTCGCTTCCGCTCACTCTGCAACCGCCTGCGGCGGCCCTTCCAATCGGGGCTAGGCTCTTGGCAAGAGCTTGCCGGCCAAGTTTATCCCGCATAACATGAGTACACGACCGGCAGCCACTTTGCGTTTTACTTTTTTCCGGCTCTTGCCGAACCGTCCCTGCTGCGGTAAAATCACAGGGAACAATACTGATGAATTATTGCGGAGGTGCCCAGTGTTAAAAGGAAAATGCGTGCTCCTGGGGGTAAGCGGAAGTATAGCGGCATATAAAAGTGCAGGCCTTGCCAGTATGCTCGTCAAGGCAGGAGCAGAAGTCCATGTTCTGATGACAAAGAATGCCGTCAACATAATCAACCCCATTACATTCGAGACCCTTACCGGCAACAAGTGCCTGGTAGACACCTTTGACCGTAATTTTGAATTCAAGGTGGCACATGTTTCTCTGGCAAAAAAAGCCGATGTCTTTATGATTGCCCCGGCAAGTGCGGATGTAATTGCAAAGGTGGCGCACGGTCTGGCAGACGACATGCTTACTACCACATTCCTGGCTGCCGAATGCCCCAAACTTATTTCTCCGGCAATGAATACCGCGATGTACAGCAATCCCGTGACTCAGGACAACATTGCCCTGTGCCGCAGATACGGAATGCAGGTTGTGGAACCAGCCACCGGTTATCTTGCCTGTGGAGACACAGGTGCCGGTAAAATGCCCGAGGCAGAAACTCTCTTTGAATGGATTGACCAGAGCTGCGGCTACATCAAGGACCTGTCCGGTAAAAAAATTCTGGTGACCGCTGGCCCCACACAGGAAGCCCTGGACCCGGTGCGTTACATAACGAACCATTCTTCCGGCAAGATGGGCTATGCTCTGGCAGTAGCGGCGGCGCGCAGGGGTGCAGACGTCACTTTGGTAAGCGGTCGTGTTGCCTTAAAGCCTCCACTGTTTGTAAAGACTGTTGATGTGGTCAGCGCATCGGACATGGCGGCGGCGGTAAAAGAGGCCTTTCCTGAGCAGGATATTGTGATAAAGGCGGCGGCTGTTGCGGATTACCGGCCTGCTGTGGTGAGCGGCAATAAAATCAAAAAGCATGACGGAGAATTGAACCTTGCACTTGAGCGCACAGAAGACATACTTGCATATCTTGGCAGAAATAAAAAGCCTGGACAGTTTTTGTGCGGCTTCAGCATGGAGACAGAAAACCTCCTGGAAAATTCCCGGGGTAAACTTGAACGCAAGAACCTGGACATGATTGTGGCCAATTCGCTGCGGACAAAGGGAGCCGGTTTTGGCGGAGACACAAATGTCGTGACCCTGATTACCAAGGATTTTGCGGATGAACTTCCCCTCATGTCAAAGGAAGAAGTTGCCCATGCCATTCTGGACAAAATCCTTGGGATTCAGCAGGCGCATAAGTCTCTGGCGGAGAAATAAACAAATGCAGTTTGTTAATAGAATAAACTTTACGGATATCGGCGGTTTCCGTGTCGGGAATGCCCAGAATTACGAGGCAATGACTGGAGTCACAGTCCTTGTGTTTGACAGACCCAATGTATGCGGCATAGACATAAGCGGCGGCGGTCCTGCGGCGCGTGAATCGTTTTTGTTTTCACCGCTTGCATACAAGCAGTCAGTTACGGCACTGCTGCTTTCCGGTGGTTCTGCTTACGGGCTTAGTGCGGCCGGCGGAGCCATGAAGTATCTTGAGGAACACGGCATGGGCTATCATCTTGGCCCCCTGGTGATACCGATTGTTCCGCAGTCATGCATATTTGACCTGGGTATTGGCTCTCCGTCTGTTAGACCTGACGAGGCGATGGGCTATGCTGCCTGTGCCGATGCTGAAAACAACAGGGCGCTTAGCGGAAACGTGGGAGGCGGAACCGGTGCTACAGTGGGTAAACTTTACGGCATGGCACGTTCGCAGAAATGCGGAATAGGTTACTATGCGGTGCAGCTTGGGGAACTCAGGATTGGTGCGGTTGTGATAGTGAATGCCTTTGGTGACATCTTTGATTACCGGGACGGTCACAAGATTGCGGGGCTGCTGACCAAGGACAGGAAATCCTTTGCTGATTTTGAACAGGCGTTTTACAGTTCTGGGGCTGGTGTAATCGAAGGCACGAACACCACGATTGGTGCGGTTGTGACCAATGCGGACTTGAGTCAGCAGGAAATGTGCAAGGTGGCCGCAATGACTCGTGCCGCTCTTGGGCGGAGCATCAACCCTGTGGGTACAACCGGCGACGGTGACACAGTTTACGCAATAAGCACAGGCGGTGCAAAGGCTGATGTGAATGTTACGGGAACGCTTGCGTGCAAAGTTTTGTCGGAGGCGATTATTGATGCCGTGGAGTCTTCGCGCATGGATGATGCTGAATACATGAAACTTATTATTAAGTAGTTAAAGGCATATAATTATAAAAAGGGCTGCCCTTTAAACTTTTGATTCTTAGGGCTGCCCTTTTTTCATCTTTGGCCGGGTATCAGAGAATTGCTTCTATGTCGGCCTCAACCTTTTCCATATTTTCGGTGGGTTCATAGCGGTTGAGAACCTTACCGTTTTTGTCTATAAGGAATTTTGTAAAGTTCCACTTGATGTCTGAATTCTTCTCGTAGTCAGGATCCTTTTTCTTGAGTATGGAAATGATGGCCTGGGCAAAAGCATTGGACATGTCAAAGCCGGTGAATCCTTTTTCTGACTTAAGGTACTTGAACAGAGGAGCTTCGTTTTCTCCGTTGACTTCAATCTTGTGGAACATGGGGAATTTAATTCCAAAGCGTGAAGTGCAGAACTGGTGGATTTCGCTGTCTGAACCTGGTGCCTGGTGTCCGAACTGGTCACAGGGGAAGTCCAAAATGACAAAACCTTTGTCCTGGAACTTCTTGTACATGTTCTGCAGGTTTGCATACTGTGGAGTAAAGCCGCACTCGGTTGCAGAATTGACGATGAGAACAGTCTTTCCCTTGTACTCGGAAAGGCTTACCATGTTGCCGTCTTTGTCTTGTACTGTAAAATCGTAAATTGTCATTTGTCTTCCTCCAAGAAAGAATTGTTTGCTTACAATTAGATTGTATGCAATATAAAATAATTTGTCAAGTTAAATTTTTCGTTTTTAATGAAATAAATTTTGAAAGTATGCAAATACAAAGTGGCTGAGCGGTCGCATACAGGGTTTGCGGAACCGCAAAACCGTTCCGTTCCCTACCGCAACTTTGGTATTCTATATACAAAAACTGATTTTCTTGTGTTAAGCCTCATATCCATTGAATAAATGAATGTTTTGCAATAAGATAAAAGAAAATGGGTTGAAGGGGTAAAAAAAATGGAGGACATTTATGGAAGAAGAAGCTTCTACCGGTGCAGGTGATGTAGTAGTTCAGGCCGGTAAGGAAATGGTCGAGCAGACAAAGACAATGCTGCATTTGGACGAACTTAAAAAGTATCTTACTTGGGGCAACATGATGAAGGTGATTGTGGGAATTGTCACAATCCTGATTTTCTATATTGCATACCGTCTTATCAAACGCTTTGTGCTGAAAAAGGCAACTCAGAAGATGCAGGCACATGCCAAGCAAATGGTGAACAAAATCGTGAGCTATGTCTTCTATGTGCTCTTGATTATGTATATTCTGAGTCTGTTCGGAGTTAACCTTTCCGCTCTGTGGGGCGCTGCTGGTGTTGCAGGACTTGCAATTGGTTTTGCTGCCCAGACTTCTGTCAGCAACCTTATCAGCGGTGTTTTTGTTCTGGCGGAAAAGGCTCTTAAGGTCGGCGACTTTATTTCTGTTGGCGGAGTGAGCGGTACTGTTGACAATATCGGTCTTTTGAGTGTTACTGTCCATACTCTGGATAATCAGTATGTCCGTATCCCGAACAGTTCTATCATCAATTCCAATCTGACTAACTTCAGCCACTTTCCAACCCGCCGTCTTGTGTTCGAGATTCCAATCAGCTACGATTCCGACATGCAGACAGCCCTTGATGCGCTCAAGAAAGTTCCTCCGCTTTGTCCTACTGTTCTGACAGACCCTGCTCCGGCAGTGTTCTATGAAGGCTTTGGCGATGCGGTTAATCTCAGGCTTGCCGTGTGGTTCAAGGGGTCCGATCTGGTTCAGACAAAGAACGATGTTTATATGAATGTGGTCAAGGTCTTTAACGAGGACGGCGTTACCATTCCGTTTACCCGTTACGATGTCAAGCTTGTCAATGATGATTCTTCCAAGGCTTCTGCTAAGAAGGGAGCTGCAAAGAAGCTTGCTGAAAAGTCTGCTTCCGCACTCAAGGTTGTGAGCGATGATTCACCAGTTTCTCTGCCAAAACCAAGAGGCAGGGCAAAGGCTGCTAAAAAAGAATAGTAGTTGGGATTAGGCTGCTGGAAAATGCCGTCATGGTGTGATGCTGTGACGGCATACGGCAGCTTTTGTTACACTTATGGAGGGGGTTATGTCTCAGTGGCAGGTAGCGGCGCTCTGTGCCGGAGCTTTTGTGCTTTTGTTTTTTTTAGTTCTTCTTATTGTTGCGAATATAGAAATCAGTGCCTTCCTTGTCAACGGAAGCTGGTCATGGCGTAAGTTCAACTGGAAGGACGGACCTCTGCCTGAACCCAGGAATGAGGCTGAGCGGAAAAAACGTGAGAGCGAAAAGGCTGTGCGTGCCAGGGCTGTGAACTGGCTTGAAACTCCCCATGAAAACCTTTATCTGCAGAGTGATGACGGGCTTAAGCTCCATGCGCTTCTATTCAAGCAGCCGGGAATATCCCATAAGTGGGTGGTCTGTGTCCACGGCTACAGGGGCTCCATCAAGAATACGGCCTGTTACGGCATGAACTTCTTTGCAAAGGGGTATAATGTCCTCCTGCCTGAGAACCGTGGCGTTGGAAGCAATGGCGAAAGCGGGGGTAAAAAACTAGGCATGGGCTGGCTTGATAAAAAAGATATCCGCCTTTGGTTGGATAAGATTCTTGCTGTTGATCCTGAGGCAAAGCTTGTGCTGCATGGAGAAAGCATGGGTTCTGCCACTGTGATGATGCTTAGCGGTGATGTGCTCCCGGAAAATGTAAAGTGCATTGTGTCTGACTGCGGCTACACTTCTGTCTGGGATGAATTCATGGCGGTGAGAAACGGCGGTACCAAACGGCAGCGTGTTACCCCGGACTTTCCTCTTGCGTCACTTGTGTGCAAGCTGCGGGTGGGATACTTTTTTAAAGAGGCGTCTTCAGTCAATCAGCTTAGGAAATCTGTTACCCCCACATTTTTTGCCCACGGCGGAGAAGATACTTTTGTTCCTACTTGGATGCTTATTCAGAATTACAAGGCATGTGCGGCTGAAAAAAAAGATTATTATGTTTTCCCCGGTGCGGCTCACTGCGAGTCTCAGTTTGTGAATCCAGAATTATACTGGCGCAAGGTCTGGGGCTTTGTTGATGAAATTATGGAATCTTAGCATGGATTACGCCTGATGGTCAGTGTGATGCCTGCTGCCGGGAAATAAGTGCCGGGTCTGTGCCTCTAGAAGCGCCTCTAAAAAAATAAATTTTTGCAGAAATTTGTTCAAAATGCAATGTCGGAGTCTAAATTAAAGACATGAAGATATTGCATAAAGTTTTTTTCATTTTGATTGTTGTTCTTGTCCCTGTGTTGTCTGCTTCCTGTTCGTTTTTTGCACGGACTCAGGCGGTGGAATTTGCTGTTCCTGAATATGCGGGGACTGTGCCGGTTGAACAGTGGCGCATCTGTGTTGCCTGCGGAACTGTTGACGGCGACGGCAATGTGTTCCGTGAATACAGTGTGCCTGCTGGGGGAGCTTTGCTGCTTGATCTGCCTAAGAACTA
>CAMNHD010000079.1 GCA_946538875.1 uncultured Treponema sp. | reverse complement strand
CTACACTTGAGTTCGGCGATGCAACAATAAAGGTCCGCAAGTCAGATCTTCAGATTGGCGGAAGATTCATTACCGTTGACGGAACTCCGTACAAGAGCGGTATGACTGTTGTCGAGGCAAAGGGGCAGACCCACGATTCTGATCCCCATGTGGCGACAGTACAGATTACCAGCAATTCTCCGGTGACTTCTGTGAACTGGAAGGTCAACGGTCAGCAGGTGAACGGCGTTGCACTCAGGGAAATCAATCCTGGTGCCTTGTACGAAGCCGATGTAAGCATTTCTGGTCTCAGGGCCGGAATTGCAGTGATAGAAGCTGAAATCAACGTGGGCATGGGCAGTGCGGAGTCCAAGGATATGGGCGGTGGCTCATCGGTTGCCGCTGTAATAACGGGAACTGTGTCTGTTGTCCGCAGCCATACTGTTGTCGATGCGTCCGAGTCTGTCTATTGGGTGCCGACAGGAACTGTAACTTATGACTCCGAAACAAAGCGTTATCAGCTTAACGACGGCGCTGTGCTTAAGGGGTATGCAAATGTTCCGGGCGAACTTTCCGCTTCTCTTTCCCGCAATGTGTCAGGAGTTACAACTTCTATAGAAGGAAATGTGATTACTCTTGCGGCTTCCAACGATGGTACTTACCGCGATGTGTCTGTAAGGGTCAGCAGTACTGCCGGCGGTTCATGGACAAGTCCGGCTGTTAACCTTGTGGTTGACACAGCGCCTCCTGTAATTGAATTCGACAAACTCACCGATATGGGCTCAGTCACTGCCACATTCGATCTTGCGGGAACTGTAACAGACGGTAACGGTGTTTCCAGGCTTGAATACAAGATGACCGACGAAGACTCAGAGGAAGCATGGAAGACAATACAGCTTGACCGCAACGGCAAGTTCTCGGCTTCTATTTCCCTGGAAGAGATGGAAGACGGCTACCTGCCGATAACTCTCCGTGCAACCGACAATTCCGGCAAGACAACTTACCGCAATACAGCAATGCTCAAGGATACCACTGCTCCTGAAGTGAAGCTTGTTGTTCCTGAGCCTGGTTCAAAGGTCAACGGTGAAACCCTCTTTGTATTCGACATCAAAGATCAGGGTGAGCTCAAGACTCTGCGCTACATCAGTGCGGACGGAAAGATAACGAAGGACTATCCACTTGGTGGAGCCCGCATTCCTGACGATACAATGACATGGTCTCTGCCGAATACACTGTTCGGTAACGAAGAGACTCCTATTGCCCAGGGAATGCAGTTTGTGGTCCTTGACGCCGCCGGTAACGAAAACAAGATTACTGACTTCGACTTTGAGGTGGATCCTGAAGGAGACCTCCCGGTAGTTGAGATTCATACACCGCTTGAAGGTTCTGTCATTACCACGGACTTTGTTATTTCCGGTATCATGTACGATGATGACGGTATGCAGGGACTGGACGGAACAATGTGCAAGACTTACTTCAAGGTGGACGACGGTGAGTACCAGGTTCTGGAGAATCCGTCGGCAATGTCCAGCTTTGAGATTGTGGTCAAGCCGCTTACACTTATGACTGATAACGAGCACGTTGTGTACGTTTATGCCGAGGATATCCATGGTGTAAAGGGCCACGAGGTTGCACGCAGCTTCAAGATTTCCCAGGAAGAACCAAAGGGTGGTGTCGATTCGCCGCTCATTGATGAAAGTGTCAAGGGACTTATAGAAGTCAAGGGTTGGGCTCAGGATAAGAACGGAATCAGCAAGGTTCAGATTTCTGTTGACAACGGTGCAAGCTACAATGATACAGTGCTTGTTCCTGGTAAAAACCGCGAGGACAAGGTTGAGTGGGTCTACAAGTTTGACACACGTGCAATTCCAGACGGAACACATGTTCTCTTCCTTAAGATATGGGACGGTTACGAAGTCACTGGTCTGTTCACGTCTTTGATCAACATAGACAACAATGCTCCTAAGCTGGATCTTGAGCTGCCTCTTGATGACAGTACAATTTCCCAGTACCTGGTGTTCTCTGGTCAGACAACTGACAACATCGGTTTGACAGACCTTCATATTTCAATCCGCAGCCTTGAAGGCAAGAAGGTGCCGGAGCACTTGTCAGAGATTCCGTTTGTACCGGATCAGATTATCTCCCAGATTGTAGACATCAGTGAAATGGAAAACGGTCTGTACAATATTGAACTTACCGGTAAGGACAATGCTGGTAACGTCAGCAATGTAAGCCGCAATATCACCTTGCTCAAGGAAGCTCAGCTTACAACAGTTGATCTTCTGTACCCGCTCAACGGTCAGGCAGTCCAGGGTGAATTCAATATCTTTGGTACCGCAAAGAGCGACGATGACCGCATCGTTAGCCTTGAGCTTGTGGTGGACGGCCAGAAGATTCCGGGAATGGTGACTACACTCAGCAAGACCGGATATTATAAGTTCCATCTGACGGAACACAACAAGATTGATAAAAAATATCTTGCCGGTGTTGAACCTGCGCCTACAGAGCCTGCTCTTGATGCGGACGGTAACCCGATGCTCGACGAGGAAGGCAACCCGATTATGATTGAAACCGCAGTGCTGGAAGACAAGTACTTTGATCTTACAATTGGTGAACATTCATATCAGGTAATGGCAACCACAGCCAGCGGCAAGACAATCACTTCTTCCGCACAGACAATGGTTTACAGCCCGTATGGACCATGGGTAACACTTGAAAACTTTGACTACGGAGACTTTGCTGTTGAACGTCCTCTCATCAAGGGATTGGCCGGTTATACTCTCAGCCCTGAGGAAAAGGAAATCCTCAAGGACAAGAATGCTCCTTCCGAGCAGAAGGCTGAGGTCGAGGCAAAGAAGATAAGCCGCGTTTACCTGAGCTTTGACAACGGTAAGACTTATACCGAGGTTTCTAAGCGCAATAGCGGCGAATGGAAATACCGTATTGAAGACCAGGATATTCCTGCCGGCTTCCACTTTATGCTGGTAAAGGCTGAGTTCAAGAACGGCGAGACTGCCATCACACGCACAATCGTTCAGATTGACAAGACTCTGCCAAGCGTACGCCTTATCTCTCCGGGTAAGGGCGGCCACTACAACCAGTCGCTCAAGATGGCTGGTCTCAGCAGCGATGATGTTTCACTTGACAATGTTACACTAGTTCTGCGTAAGGGAGACAAGGCAGCCTACGAGGTTCCTGAGTTCATCCAGGGATTGTATCTTGACTTTAACGTCTGGGGTGCCACAATGTGGAGCGCAGGCGTTGGTCTTACATTCTTTGACAACGCTGTAAAGGTTCAGGGACAGTTTGGTACAATGACTGACAGTCAGTACAAATTCCTGAATACAGTGTTCGGCGGCAATGCAACTGACCAGAAGCGTTACGGTGGTATGGTTGTGGGTGGAAAGATTATTGCACAGGTAGCATACATACCGTTCAACTTCTTCTTTGGACATGACTTTGACTGGTTGTCTGCTACAATTGCACTTGGTGCAAACTTCTCTTACTTCAGCCAGTCAGCGGCAGGTCCTGGACAGATGCTTTCCGCAGCTCTTGCACAGGTTGAATTCCCGCGCATGACATTCAAGAAGGCCAAGTTGTTCCGCACATGGGCTGTCTACACTGAACCTCAGCTGTGGTTCATTCCTTCTGACGTTGCGAACGAGGAGGTTTCTCCTTACCTGTTCACACTGTCACTGGGTGTACGTGCAAACGTATTCTAATCTTATATAGCGGAGGTCGGGTAAAAACGGCTTCCGCAATGACTTAAAATAAAATATTACAAAAAGTTCTTTGATAGTTTGCGAGGGCAGGGGTTTTGACCCTCGTATTTGTATTTTAAAATATCTTGATTTGGTACTCCAGAATGTACCAAGGAGACGGTTATGAAGAACTTAAAAACTGACTTGCTGGTTGTAGCACTTGCTTCATTGATTGGCATGGTCGTTTCCTGTCAGGTAGGTTTGGGAGCAAGGGTTGATACCCAGGCTCCAAAACTTGAGATCACCAGTCCTAAATCTTCCGAGGTTATCAAGGGTGACGGAGCAAAAGGTGAAATCACACTGAGCGGTACCTGCAGTGATGATAAGGAAATCAAGACAATCACTGTAACACTGACCAATACCACAACCGGTGTGACTTATCAGCCATCTACGGACGTTACGTTCGACTCTTCGTCATGGAGTTTTACATTCAGCACAGCTGACGGCGAAGATACATCTTCCCGTGCGGTGGTTCTGCAGGCGGAAGGACTGCCCGACGGTACATACGTTGCAAACGTCGCCGCTTCCGATGGAATTCATACAACCAGTGCCTCACGCAACTTTGATATAGACAATACTCCTCCGGTCCTTATCTTGAACAAACCGGCGACCGTTTCCACAAACAAGCCCACACCTTCCAAGTTCGGACGCTCAGTGAACCTGACCGGTTCAATCAGTGACGACCACGGAATCGGCGGGCTTACCGTAACATTCTACGGCCCTGTTGACCAGATTGAAGAAACTCCTGATTTGAGTGCCCTTGAGTCACATCCGTTTACAATTGCAGTTGCCGACCAGGCTTCAACATCGTTTACAGTCGCCGCCACAACACGCAACGAGCCGGAATCAGGAACGCCGGAAGCCGAGCTGTTTGCAAATTACAAAAACCTGTATGGTACTGTTGACTACTCCCTCACCGACCATGAGGAAAAATATTATTATATGACTGTCGCACTGGAAGATGAGGCCGGAAACAAAGCAACATCTGTATTCCTGCGTGACACTTTGGATAATGAAATTGGAACTTCTGCTTCTATAACCGATATTAAGAATATTCTTAAGGGCACTTATTCTGGATCTCTTGGTGCTCTTACCGACCTTCAGACAAAACTGGAAACTCTCAAAGTGGCGGACACATCTGACGAAAGCTTTGTGCCTCTCACAGCCCGCGTTGACCCGGATATCAACCCGACTTATCAGGTTATGAACTGCGATGTGACGGTTTCCGAGGGCAGTACGGTTGAGAAGTCCTCATTCAAGGAGTTGGGTGGCGGTGCCGGTGTAACTGTGGCTCTCCAGGCCGGAACGGACGGTTACCGCATCAAGCCGAATACACTTGGTGCAAAAATCTATGAATTTGATTTTGATGCTCAGAAATGCCTTGAGACACTTATAGACTCCTTTGAGTTTACAGAAATCTCCTACGAAGGCGTCCCGCTTGCGGATGATAGTTCAACAATAGCGAGCGGCAACGTTTCCTTTACGCTTGATAAGAATAAGACAAAGGCCGGTCACTATTATATTCTGGAAATCAACGGAAAAGACCAGGACGATAATGACCTTGTTCCTGCCGACGGCGTGTACGCTTATGGTTTCCAGGTGCTGTCGTCAATGAATCCTGCAACGCTCAAAATGGACCAGGCGGATTACTATGTCAAAGCTTCCGACATCGCAGGTGCAGGTTTTGAACTTTCAGGCTTTGTTTCTTCTGAGGATGCCGACAATACCACTCTCAGACTGCATTCAGTGGAAAGACTTTCCGATGATGATACAGTTCTTGGTACTGTTGACTCAATCTCTGATGTGGAAATTGACCTTCCGCCGTCTGATGAGCTTGCAACACCTAATACATATCCCTGGACTTATACCTTTAAGGATCCTTCTGCAACAGCTTCTGCCCATATCAAGTATAGGCTCACATTCTATGCAGATAATGACTCTAACCCCAACAACAAACAGATATGCATTCTCTATGCCGACAACAAGGCTCCGTCCCTTAAGAAGCTCACGCTTACCACAGGAGAAAAGACATTCGACTTTGTAACATCTGGAAGTGATGCCACTGAGTCTGCCCAGAAAAACATGTGGTATGCAAACGGTGCGATTGAAGTGAGCGGTGAACTGAGCGAATTCACCACTTACGGCGGAAAGACTGTCTATACAGACAGCGGGTTAAAAGCCTTGTATTATTGCATTACAACTTCTGCTGAGGCACCGTCAATCGAGGCGACAACTCCAAAAATCGCCGTTGATAACACTCTCACTCAGACAGTATCTTCTTATAATACGCCATTCTCAATGACGCTTTCAGGCTTTAAGGCCGGAACAAATTATCTGTGGCTCAAGGCGGAGGATGCTGCCGGCAATTCAGACGGTATTAAGGGACCGTATACAGTTCAGGTGGATGAAAAGTCTCCTACTGCGGACGCCAGATTCTACTCCTATACTGGCGACTTTATTGCAGCTTCTGGAACAGTGTATTCAAATGGTGAAAATAATATGACTCTCTACGGAACCGCCTCGGACGGAGCCAGTGGAATCCAGTCAATTACTTTCAATATCATCAATGGCTCAACAAGTACAGCCATCAGCCCCGATACCATCCTCTTTACAAATGCCGCATCGCTGAACTCCGGCACAGTGACTTCCTTATCGTTTACAGACATCAGTTCCGAAAACTGGAAGTCTGCTTCAGAATTCACTGCAAATTCTATAAGCGGATGGAAAGCTGTTATTTCCAAGACAGACCTTGCCAGCGGAAAACTTGCGCTTACCGCAAAAGATGTTTCCGGCCGTACTTATGACCGTGAACTTTTCTCAATCGTGTCAGACAATCAGGTGCCGGAAGTGAATTTCAGCATTGCAGATTCTGTGGCATACACAGCCGGCGGTTCGACAATCTGGTACATAAAGAATGATGTTGATACAGTTGTCAACGGTACAACAACCGATAACAGCGGTACAGTAGCAAGCACAAAACTGTATGTCGGCGGCACAGACACTGCTGAAAAAGAAGATTTCGGCGGTTCCAACGCATGGTCAAAGACTCTTGATCTTAAGACAAACACAACAGACACAACAATAGATGCCGTTGCGGTTGACGCGGCAGGAAACAGGGCAAGCAAGACATTGAACGTTGCCTTTGATACGCAGGAGCCTGTGGTTCAGAACGGTTCCATAGTCACCTCCGGAGAAACTCACGACGGGACTAAATATTATAAGACCAACCTGCTGGAAATAAGTGCCAAGGTAAAGGATACTGGCTGTGGCATCTCATCAGTGACTTACAAGGTAGGAAGCGGCAGCGAAAT
>CAMNHD010000078.1 GCA_946538875.1 uncultured Treponema sp. | reverse complement strand
TCAACCTGCACTTTACGGGTGACATCCACGCCATCACTGCCGCGAACAATCTGATGGCGGCTCTCATAGACAACCATATTCAGCAGGGCAACGAACTTGGAATCGACCCGAGGACAATTTCCTGGAAACGCTGCGTGGACTTGAACGACCGTGCTCTCCGCAACGTGATTATCGGTCTGGGCAGCCGCATTGACGGTGTGCCAAGGGAATCCCACTTCCAGATTTCTGTTGCTTCGGAAATCATGGCGATTGTGTGTCTGTCCAAGACTATTTCTGAACTTAAGGAACGCATTTCCCGTATTACAATCGGGCAGACTTATACCAAGCAGCCTGTCACTTTCGGCGAGCTCAAGTGCACTGGTGCGGTGGCCGCTCTGCTCAAGGATGCAATCCGCCCCAATCTGGTTCAGACTTTGGAACATACTCCGGCTTTTATCCACGGCGGCCCGTTTGCAAACATCGCGCATGGCTGCAACAGTATCAATGCGACTCTCTGTGCGCTTGCAACTGGTGACTATGTTGTTACCGAAGCCGGGTTTGCGGCGGATCTTGGTGCCGAGAAATTCTGTGACATCAAGTGCCGCCTGAACGGTCTTTCTCCTGACGCTGTTGTGATTGTCGCAACTGTCAGGGCGCTCAAGATGCACGGCGGGGTTGCAAAGGCTGACCTTAATGCGGAGAATATTCCGGCGCTCAAGGCTGGATTCGAGAATCTGCGCACTCATATCGAGAATATGGCTCAGTTCAAGGTGCCTGTTATTGTCGCGCTTAACAGATTCGTCAGCGATACGGAAAATGAACTTGCGGCTGTGCAGGAACTTGCTTCCGCTGCCGGTTCGACTGCGGTTATCTGCGAAGGCTGGGAAAAGGGCGGCGACGGTGCTGTGGAACTGGCTGAAAAAGTGGTGGAGCTTACACAGAAGAAGTCTGAGTTCACTCCGGCCTATCCGCTTGAAGAGACTCTGGAAAATAAAATCAAGATTCTTGCCACAAAGATTTACCGCGCAAGGTCTGTTGAATTCGAGGACAAGGCTAAGAAGAAGCTTGCTGAATACCAGAAGAACGGTTACGGAAATCTTCCAATCTGCATGGCCAAGACCCAGAATTCAATCAGTCACAACAAGTCTGCAATCGGTGCTCCAAAGGATTACGTTTTCCCTGTGCGTGACGTGCAGCTGTACAGCGGTGCGGGTTTTGTCGTGGCTTTTGCCGGTGACATGGTGGATATGCCCGGTCTTCCAAAGGCTCCTTCTGCGCTGAATATCGATGTGAATGATGACGGAGTGATTAGCGGTCTGTTCTGATTTGCATTCCTTAAGTCAGGAGGACCTGCCGCAGAATTATGTTTTTTACTGTTTTGCGGCAGGCCCAATTTACTTTTTTAACTAGGCTGACCGGTAGGGGAGACAAAAACCCCGGCCGGTCATTTTTTTTTC
This sequence comes from uncultured Treponema sp., assembly GCA_946538875.1. Next base: position 5,633 of record CAMNHD010000078.1, on the reverse strand, counting down.
TTTTAAGGATTTTTCGTTTTGATCACCGTTTTAGAACCTGTCAAGGAATGCGCGGTTTTCTCTACCAAAGCTGTTGTTGTTCTGCAGAGAGTCCCAGTTGATAGACCAAGTCATGATTCCTCTCATTCCAGGGTATTTTGCTTCGAGCTTCTGGAATGCGCTCTGAAGTGCTGCGTTGGAAACCTGTCCTGAACCGGCTGCACCGCTTGAGCAGGGGACTGCTATCACAACCTGATCCGGGCGGAGTCCTGGCCAGAAGTATGTGTTGCCGCCGTTCAGATAGAATCCGTCAATCAGCATTCCGCACATTTCAACCAGAGATGCTTCGTCACCCATCGAGTACCATGCTCCGTCATTGCCCTGGACAGCTGCTGAGTTGTAGAGCTGTGTCTGTACATAAGTTGTCTTGTCGCGGAGTGCGTAAATCATCGGCAGGTAGCCGCCTGCGCGTGAGTCAACATAACCGTTGATTCCACCGTAGTAGGTGTGGCCGAGCTGCATGTAGAATGTCTCAGGTGCCCATGACAGGATAAAGTCGTCTCCGTACGAGTCGCAGATCTGGCGGATTGCGTTTATCATGTTCACGATGCGTGGAGTCTTTGGATGTGCAAAGTCAGGGTCAGCGCCGCTGTTCATGGAAACTGAGCTCTGCTCAAGGTCAATGTCGATTCCGTCAAAGCCGTATTCGTTGATGAATCCCTTGATTGAATTCACGAATGTGCTGACTGCTGCCGAATCCTGCAGGTAGAAGAATCCTTCGTAACCGCCGATTGAAAGCACTACTTTCTTTCCGCGTGCCTGGAGTGTCTTTACATCAGCCTTGAATTCCTGGAGGCTTCCTGCAACATTGAACTTCATCTGACCATTGCCGCTTCCTGGTGTAACAGGCTCAGCAAATGAGATGTTGATTACGTCCCATGATGAGTCTACGTCGCGGAGTCTGATGTAAGGGCAGCCGCCGTCCCATGAGTGCCAGTAGCCGCTCATGATTCTCTTTGGCAGGGAAGTGTTCACCGGCTTATCGCTTGGAGAATTGTCAGGAATCTCTACTACAGGCGGGGTGTCTGTTTCAGGGTTTGTGTTTCCGTTGTCGTCCTGGTCTCCAGAGTCTCCCTGACCGTTGTTGCCTGTGTCAGGAACTGTCCCTGTGTTTTCGCCGCCCTTTGTGACGGTGTACTTGACGGTGTTGGAAAGGACGGATCCGTACTTGTTTGAAAGCTTTACCTGATATGTGTAGGTTCCGTTTGCCTTTCCGCTGATTGTAAAGGAGTGGCTCTGTGCGTTAGGAGAGTTGTCGCTGAGCCTGGCTGTCTGTATTGTGTTTCCGTTTTCAGTGAGTTCTGCCAGAGTGCCGTTGTTGCCCCACCACATGTTCATCTTGATGGAGAAGTTTGCATCTCCGTTCCAGCTTGACTGTTCGATGAATGGTGTTGCGGGAATGCCTGTTGCACGGTCGCTGTCAGGTACCTCTGTGTCTGGTACTTCTGGAGTTTCCGGCTGGGTTGGAATTTCAGGCTGTGAAGGTGTATCCGGAACTTCCGGAGTATCTGGTTCAACCGGAGTTGTTGGTGTTGTTCCTTCGTCATATCCGCCGTCTGCTTCGTTCATTGCCTTGAGCTTTGCACCGACGACTCTGCTGAAATTCCATCCGTTTGAGGCATCCCAGTTGATGGACCAGGTCATTGCTCCGCGGATTGAAGGATACTTGCGGGGAGGAACGTATGAACCGTGCTTGTTTCCGTAAGCCAATGTGTCAAGCGCGTTCACTACTACAGACGGATCAACATATCCTGAACCGGCACCGCGTGTGCTTGCAGGAAGACCGAGACCAACCTGGTCAGCGCGCAGTCCGTTTTCCAGCTGGATTGTTGCAAGTGCTGTGAGAAAGTCCTCTCCGCCCTGAGCATAAACCTTGCCGTCATAGCCGAGCATTGAGCCGGAATTGTAGAACTGTGTGTTGTTTACAGTAAGGATATCCTTTACTGCGAGCGCCAGCTTGAAGTACTCGAAACCTGTGCTCTGCATGTCCAGAGTCTGAGGGGCAAAAGTGATGATTGATCCTGCCGGAAGTCCGCGCAATGCCTTTGCGACATAGGTGGAATTGATTCCGTGCTCAAGGTCGATGTCAACACCTTCGAATCCGTACTTGCGCATAAGGGCAGTTGCCGAATCAGAGAAGCGCTTTGCGTCAGCGTCGCTTGCAATAGTCACGTTGCCGGTTTCGCCGCCGACAGAGATGATTACATGCTGACCGCGAGCCTGTACTGTCTTGATGTCCTGGATGAATGTTGCTTCGGAGAAGCCCAGGGAATTGTCCAGGTTGAATGTAATCTGTCCTGGATTTGAAGTTGCATCGGCAAATGATACAACGATGAGGTTGTATGTTTCAGGAACTTCGCTGATGCGGAGAACTTTTGCTCCGTTATTGAAGTTCTGCCAGTAACCGGTCAGGATGTGCTTTGGAAGACCCGGGACATTCACCGGCGGCTCGTATGTTCCGTTGTCATCTACTGGAGGTGTTGTGTCTTCACTTCCTGTTCCAGGATTGTTGTTTCCTGAACCGTTGTCTCCACCTGTTGAGCCTGTGTCGGCGATTCCCGTCTCAAGCCAGAGGGCAGGTACTCCGTCAGGCTGCCAACCGTCCAATGCTGTGTGGGCCAGGCGGCACTGATATACCTTTCCGTTATAAACAATCTGGTCACCTATGTTGTAGTAGGTGCCAGCTGTCCATGAAGCAAATGCTGCGCGTGAGGCCTGTACATTTCCCTCTGCGCCGTCAAGCGTGAGTTGGTTTGTACAGCCCGCAAAAACTAAGCCCAGACCCATGGCAAGGGCTGCTGTCAATTTATGAATTCTTTTCATCTTTTTTCCATTTATATGGTTTTATGTCAAACTAATTCCCCGGATGATTTTCCGGGGAGCCTTTGTTCCTGCTGTTTGGTGCGGTTTGGGGTGCGACCCCGGTTACCAGAGCGGTGCCCGGTTACCAGAGCCATGCCCGGTTACCAGAGCTGTGCCCTGTTACCAGAGCGGTGCCCAGTTACCAGAGCCGTGTTCCGCTACCAGAGCCATGCCCGGTTACCAGCCCCATGCTCCGTTACCAGAGCCGTGCCCGGTTACCAGAGCCATGCCCGGTTACCAGAGCCATGCCCTGTTACCAGAGCTATTCTCCGTTACCAGCCCCATGCTCCGTTACCAGAGCCGTGCCTGGTTACCAGAGCGGTGCTCCGCTACCAGAGCCATGCCCGGTTACCAGAGCTGTGCTCCGCTACCAGAGCCATGCTCCGTTACCAGAGCCATGCCCGGTTACCAGAGTTGTGCCCAGTTACCAGAGCCATACCCAGTTACCAGCTCCATGCTCCGTCACCAGCCCCATGCTCCGTCACCAAACCGCCGCTCATTCAGCTTACTTCTTGGTCCAAAGAGTAGGAGCATCCACCGGATTCCATGACTCGGCATAAGAGACATGAGTCACAGCGCACACATATAAAGCCCCGTTGTAAGAAACAACATCGCCGGCAGTGTAGCTCACGTAAGTGCCCCATGCAGGTGCGCCAGTGTTTCCCGGAATTTCAGGAACAAGCACTTCGCCAGAACCGTTTCCATCACCGTTTTCATCAGTGCCGGAACCGTTGTCTCCATTGTCCGAACCATTGTCAACCGGACCAGAGGCAGCACCCTTTGTAACAGTGTACTTGACCACATTGGACAAAGTGGAACCAAACTTATTGCTGAGCTTGACCTGATACTCGTAAGTACCGTTGGCCTTACCGTTCAGCTGGAACACATAATTCTGGGCAGAAGGAGAGTTGTCGGCAAAAGACTTGCTCAGTACAACATTTCCGTTTTCATACAATTCAGCCAGAGTACCGTTGTTGCCCCACCACATGTTCATCTTGATTCCAAAGTCAGCTTCGCCGTTCCAAGTCGACTGCTCGATGGAAGGAGCACCAGGAACACCGGAAGCCTTAGGACTGTCAGGAACATTAACCTCAGGAGTCTCAGGCTGGGTAGGAGTATCACCGGTGCCCGGAACCTCAGGCTGAGCCGGAGTGTCACCGCTGCCGTTGTCGCCGGAACCAGGGTTTGTTCCAACACCGCCATTGTCACCAGGCTTAGTGTCAGTACCAAAGTCCACACCCTTGAGCACAGAGTCAAACACAATGTTCACAAGGTCGTAGCCATTCTTCCAGTCATCACCGTCAAGCTCCCAGTACATAGCACCGCCAAGCCCAAGCTCGTTGATGTAATCGCATTTAGTCTTGATGGTAAGCTGGTCGTCATAAGTGTAAAGTTCGCCTGAACCGCGGTTGTAAAGCCAGCATGCCTTACTGACTTCATCACGGTACTTGACCCATCCAGCGCTGCCCTCAAGAGCCTTCACCGCAAAGTAAGGACTCTGGCCGCCAACACCCCACTTACCGGAAAGTGAAGAGCCGCCGGTACCGAACATACCGTCACCGACACCATCGCCGTCAAAGTCAAGACCGCCGGAAACATTGTTCCAGCCACGGCTGTAGAAAGGCAGACCGATAACAATCTTCTCCGCAGGAACACCTTCCGCAAGGAACTTCTTTACAGCCCAGTCAACATTGTACTTGGCGCGTACATCGTCAGAGTACACACCGCAGTTCATGTTGGCATAAAGCGGAGCCTGATGACCAACAGTGCTTTCGAATGCACCGTGCATGTCGTAAGCCATAAGGTTCAAGGCATCAAGATACTTTGCATAGTCTCCGGGATTGGTGACGGAAATCTTGTCGTAGCCGACGCCGATAGCAGCAGTCAGTTCGTACTTCTTGCCGTCGCGTGCGCCCTGAGCGTCAAGAGCTTCGCGTATAGCCTTCAGGAACAAAGTGAACTTTTCCTTGTCCTCAATACCACCAGGAGCACCCTTGTCGTATTCGTCGTTGGCATCCTTGGCTCTGTTCACACCAGGATATTCCCAGTCAATGTCAACACCATCAAGACCGTACTGGACAACAAAGTCCACCAGGTTCTTCGCAGCGCGTGCACGGGAACCCTCGGAAGCCGCAGCGGCGTGGAAGCCGTGAGACTTAGTCCATCCGCCCACAGAAATCAGAACCTTCAGATGAGGATACTGTTCCTTAAGCTTGCGGAGCTGACCAAGATTTCCCTTGTATTCGGTATCCCACTTGTCACCGGGGTAGACAATATCAGTAGTTGCCCAAGGATCGTAAATTTCAACCGCCTGTGAAGCCTCGTTCAGGCCAACAAAAGCGTAGTTCACATGAGTCAGCTTGTCACCCGGGATCGAAGTGGCATAATAGTTGTCATGGGCGCCATAGATACCCCATTCGCAGAAGTAACCCACAACCCTTTTCTGAGCCGCATTGGATGCAGCGCGGGAGAAAGCACCGTCCGTAGACAAACCGGAAGTACAACCAGTAAGGAATGCAGCGAGCGAAACAACCGCCGCCACCGCACTTTTCGATTTACGCATAACGACCTCCTAATGATTCGTTAATTGCAAAAGGCCTGACAAGTTTATGAAGAAAAATAACAGACATAACAGAAAAATCCCCAAAGGGCAAAGCCGCCAATCCCGCAGCAGAAAGTCGAAAATTTCCGTAATACCAAACATTATTAACTTGAAAACAGCCATACCTTTT
>CAMNHD010000077.1 GCA_946538875.1 uncultured Treponema sp. | reverse complement strand
TGAAAGCACTGAGAAACTTGCGGGAATAGGTCCCTTTGTAGTCAGATACTTGCACAGCCCTCGGAAGAAATACTGCGAACACATTGTGACTATGAACGATGCTATCTTGAACTTTACGTGGAAGAAGCCGTTGAATGCACCCATGAGCGCACCCGCAAGAATTGATGCTATGACTGCAAGGAAAATGTTGTACTGTGATATCCAGCAGAATATAATGGAAGAAAGTCCCAGGATTGAACCTTGTGAAAAGTCCAGGCCTCCCACAGTCATAATAAAGAACACACCTGTTGATGTAATCATCAGGACATATACCTGGCTCAGCATAAGAGAGAAGTTTCTGCCCTGTATGATTTTTCCACCGGTGAGAATGGCAAAAAGCGCTATGATTCCGACCAGGCCGATGAGCGGCATAAAGTTCCGGAGATTTGTTTTTAATGTCTGTTTTTTTATCAGTGCTGCATCCATGTCTGCAACTGCCAGTTGTTTAGTCATGTCTGTGCCCTCCTTAAATCATTTTTGCAATGAGAGTCTGCTCATTCAGCTCTTTACTGCGCATGAACTCTCCGTTGATTTTTCCGTCCTTCATAATCAGGATGCGGTCGCTCATACCCAGAAGTTCAGGAAGCTCTTCGGAAATCATGATGATTGACTTGCCGGTTTTCTTGAGCTCGGACATAAGGGCGTAGATGTCGGCCTTTACCTTGACGTCGATACCACGGGTAGGACTGTCCAGAACCAGTATATCTGAGCCTTTGCCAATCCAGCGCGCAAGGACCACTTTCTGCTTGTTGCCGCCGGAAAGTTCCGAGACATACTGCTTGGTGCCGGTCATCTTTGTGCTCATCTGCTTTGCAAATTTGTCGGAGAACTTGGCAAGCTTGCGGTTGTCCTGGAAAATTTTTCCTACTGCAAGGTCATTCATAGAAGGAAGCACGATGTTTTCACCGATGGAGTCAGCGATTACGATTGATTCGTTGTCACGGTCCTTTGATGCATAGGCTATGCTGTGCTTTATTGCTTCGGGAATTGATTTTATTTCAGTTCCATCCGCAAGTTTTACAGTTCCGCTGCGGTTGTAGGAAGCACCAAAAATCACTTTTCCGATTTCATGCATACCGCATTCGGAAAGTCCTCCTATCCCAAGAATTTCACCGGCATGGAGCTGGATGTTTATGTTGTCCAGAGAGCCTGGAACATTTATATCCTTTAGGTCGAGCACAACATCCTTGCTGAGAGTTCCGTCATAATCAGTGCGGTAGTAGCGGTCATCAAGCTCGCGGCCTACCATCTGCTTCTTAAGGTCATCAGTGGTGACTTCCTTGCTGTTGACGGTGGTGATAAGCTGTCCGTCGCGGAGGATGGAGACTCTGTCGGTGTGTTCAAGCACTTCGTCAAGGTCGTGAGAGATGAATATGACACAGCTTCCGTTCCTGCGTGTCTGCTCCATGACTTTGAACAGGCTTTCGCGGCCGTCTGCACTGAGCGCAGTTGTTGTCTCGTCGACCACAAGAACCTTGGGGTTAAAGTAAGTTGCCTTGACAATCTCGACCAGTTTGCGGTCTTCAAAGCTGTAGTGGTCAATCATGGAAGACGCCTTGATTTTTCCAAAGCCGTATTTGTCCAGAAGTTCCTGGGCCTTGCGGTTCATGGCGCCTGTGTTCTTGATAAAGCCTGCATACATAAACGGATTCTCTTCTCCAAGGAAGATGTTTTCCGCCACAGTGAGGCCGGAGAGTGTTCCCATTTCCTGAACGATAATGGAGACTCCCTGTCTATGGGCCTGAACCTGAGACTTTATGTTCAGTTCCTTGTTCTGTAGAGTGAACTTTCCGCTTGAGATAGAATAGATTCCGCAGAGCATGGAACTGAATGTGCTCTTGCCCGAACCGTTTTCACCAATGAGTCCGTGGATTTCCCCTGGTCTGAAATTTATGGAAACATCCTTTACCGCATGGGTAATTCCAAAGTATTTGTTGAGTTTTTCTGCCCTAAGCAGGATTTCTTCTTCTGCCATACCTGCTCCTTATTTTACCACGCTGCCTTTTTTGCCGCGGTTTGTGAGAGTGACGATTGTGAGGAGGACTGCTCCGGTGACAAAGTCGTTGATTGTTGTAGGAACGTTGAGCGCAACAAGTCCGTTGAAAATCAGTGTGATGATGAACTCACCGATTACGATTGCGGTGACCGGGCAGCCGAATTTCTTGAATGCTATTCCAAAGAAGGTACCCATGAGCGGACGGAAGTTCCTGTCCATGGACGACATGCCTGTTACAGCCTGCATACCCTTGCCGTAGCTTACGGTGAGCAGAGCCATCACACCGACAAAGAAGTGAAGCAGAATGAAGCCGATGAATTTATATTTTTCAACCGGAATACCCATGTTCTTTGCAACAAGCTCATTGCTGCCTATTGCGTTTGTATAGGTTCCGATTCTTGTAAATCTCAGAAGAAACACCATCAGGAAGAATGCAAGGAATGCCACTATGAAATTCCATGGTGCATGGTTGAATGCCAGTAGTTTTGAGTTGGTGAGTTTTCCCGGGAAGCCGGAAGTGTCAAGACCAACAACATAGTTTGCAACACTTTCCAGAATGAGCATGAGTCCCACGGTGACAATCATGGAAGGAATGCGCAGTTTGGAATACAGGAAGCCGTTGAATGCTCCGATAAGAGTGCCTGTCACAAGACATCCTGCGATAAGGCCAAAGTAGCCCATGTATCTGGATAGAAGAACTCCGACCAGGGCTGACAGTACGACGTTGGCGCCGATACTGAAGTCGAAGAGTCCCATGACGACGATAAAGTAAAGACCACAGCCTCCTACAGCATACTGGATGCTTGTCTGGAAGTAGTCGCCTAGAAGCTTGGTTGTACCGAAATTTTTGGGAGAGATAATCTTAAAGATTCCCCAGAACAATATTGCCAGGATTACAAGGGTTGCAACCCCGAAGAACCTGCTTTTTTTTAATTTAGAAAATGTTTCGTTCATTTTTCTTCCATAAGTGCCCATAAAAAAGGAGGCACGAAATGTTCCATGCCCCCTTGTCCTTTCAAATAAGAATCAGTGTGCAGGTATGATTATCTGCGTGACTGAACGTCCTCGATAGAAAGTTTTGCAGCAGCGGCTTCAAGACCCTTTTCGTCGAGTGCGGCCATAGCCTTGAGTTCTGATGCGTTGTAAGGCAGCTCGTCAACAAAGTACTTTGCATAGGCAGCATAGTCTTCTGAAGAAGCAACATACAGGTACGGGAAGTTGATGTTGTAGAAGCTGCTTGTTGATGTTGCATAGTTGCCCTTGATTGCATTGTAGACGAGCATGAAGGCGATGAGCGGGTCGCAGTAGTGTCCGCCGGACTCAGCAGCCATACCGCCTGTTGCGAGCTGAACGTCCAGGTCTGCAAGGAAGTCTGTTGAAACAACGTCAATCTTTCCCTTGAGTCCCATAGCTTCGATAGCGGCAAGTGCTCCGACCAATGTGTCTCCGCCACCACCGGCAACGATGAGAGAGTCTACGTCGCGGTTTGCATTGATGATAGCCTCTGCTGTGGTGCGTCCTGTGTCGGAAGTGGTTCCGCCGTACTGTGGGTCAAGAAGAGTGACCTTGTCTGTAGGATGTGAAGCGTTCCATGCTTCTACACCAGCCTTGTATCCTTCCCAGCGGAGGAGGAATGTTGCGTCGCCTGCTTCCCAGCCTTCAAGAGCAATCTTGCGGTTGCCTTTGTTTGCAAGGATTGTGACAAGCTGCTTGCCGTTTTCAACTTCGTTTTCGTGAACTGCTCCTACATAGTATGGTGACTGCTGTGCAAGTGCATATTCGTTTGGATTTGCCTTCTGGTCGATTACACGGAAGAACTGTGCAACATACATTTTGTTCTTTGTACAGGTGTTGATGACCGAGGTCATTTCTGATGATGCAGAGTTACAGATGATGATTCCGTCGCATCCGGCTGCGCTGAGTGTTTCTGCGGATTCTGTGACGCGCTCGGAGATGTGTCCCTGGTCAACATACATGATGTCGACGTCAAGGGCCTTTGCGGCTGAGTCAAGAATACGCTTGCACTGACTTCCGAGGGTATCGGTTGAACTCCAGATAGAGACACCGATTTTTACTTTTTTTTCTGCTTTTGGTGCTGCGGCCTTGCTTGCTCCGGCAGCGGTGTTGGATTTTGTACATCCAGTGAAGGCGCCTGCAGTCAGGGCGGCTGCCATCAGGATTCCCATTACTTTCTTCATAATTCCTCCATTCCGGCTTTTTTTGATAATTAACAATTTATGCCGATAGGTAAAGTATCAACCCGATATTTTGATTTGTCAACGAAAATTGAAGTGGCTTTAAGATTTGTTTTATAATTTTTAATTCTAGACCGAAACGGCGGGGGAGGGCATGGAAACCCGGCAGAGCCGCCCACTGGACTGAGCGCAGCGAGGGAAGAGGGTGAGCGGGAGCGAAGGGTGGAACGCCCTTAGTACCAGTGTGCGCCCCAAGTGGTTTTAAGGAAGATAGTCAGTGTGGATATTGCGCAGTGAATTGTACATCTTGATTTTTGCGCTGCGGTCCCCGAGTGTGAGTGCCTGAAGACGGCTGCGTGCATCCTTGCGTCCGGAATTGTCCTGATATGCGCATGTGCATGTGGTGGTGATGTAGCCGGCGGCCTTGGCGTGTGCCTTTATCATTTCCACATCTGCATAGCAGAGCGGGCGGATTACTGTGAGGGGATATTTCTGGTACTTGAACACGGGTGGCATTGTGCTGAGCTGGGACTTTGTGAGCATGTTCATCAGGACTGTCTCCAGAATGTCGTCCATGTGGTGACCCAGGATGAGTTTGTTGTAGCCGTTGCTCATTGCATAGCGCAGAAGTTCCGTGCGGCGCTGGGTGGAGCACCAGTAGCAGTTCATCTTGTGGCCTTCCTTGAGGCGGCCCAGTACATCCACGAAAATGTTTTTGAGTTCCACTCCCCAGTCTGAAAAAAGAGTCCTGAGCATGGGGTTCATGGTGCAGGCTTCAAAGTCTGTTTCCACATGGATGGCGGTGAACGTGAAGTCTGCGCCTTTTCTTTTTGCGCGGTTTGCAAAGTATTCCACCAATGCGGTGGAGTCTTTCCCCCCGGAGGCCCCGAGCAGAAGCTTGTCCCCCGGTTCGATCATGTTGTAGTCAAAGATGGCTTTGTCTATTACGCTGAAGAGTTGTGGCTGAGGCATGGCGGTCAGGCTCCTTTTATGCAGGAATCGCGGATTACCAGTGTGGTGTGTATCAGTGTCTCTGCCGCGGCTGACTTTCCGTTTATCAGGTTGATTGCCGATTCTATGAGCTGGTTCCCGAATTCCACGTAGTTGTAGCTGATGGACGTGAGGTGCGGGGTTGTCAGGGTGGAGATGAAGGTGTCGTCAAAGCTGATGACGCTTATGTCCTGGGGAACTTTCAGGTGATGATTCGACAGGCTCTTGAGGACTCCTACGGCGGTAAAGTCGTTGACGCAGATTACTACGTCCGGCTTTCCGTGGCTGAGGATTGTGTCCATGGCTTCAAGTCCGCCGGTTTCGTCGTAGTGCAGGTTCGTGACGTCGAATTCCGGGATGTATTCCAGTTTGAGCTGACGGAGCATCTTGCGGAAGCAGGCTCTGAGCCCCACTGTGAAGATTACGTCGGAGCGGCCTCCTGCGAATGCGATTTTCTTGAACGAGGGAATTGTGGAGATGTAGTTCATCACCTGGGTCATGGCCTCTGTTGCGTCTATGTTTATGCGGCTGCATGGGGTTCCGTCAAGACGGCCTGTTATGACGACAGGAATCTGGTCGCTTATAGTGTTGACTTTTTCCGCGTATTCGTGGTCGGTCACAAGGTCGTCGGCTGCTCCGCCAAGGAGAATGATTGCGTCTACACGCTGGCGGGCAAGGTTGTCCAAAAGTTCAAATTCCTTGAGACGGTCACCGAATGAATTGCAGAGCATTATATTGTAGCCGTTTTCGTTGGCGGCCTGTTCGCATGTGACGCAGAGGGCGGCGTAGTAGGGGTTGCGTATGTCTGCGCAGAGTATTCCGATTACGTGGGTCTTTGTGTTGATTAGTCCCCTGGCCAGCATGTTGGGGTGAAAATCATACTTGTTGATTATCTGCTGGATTCTTTGCTTTTTTTCTTCCTTGACGCGTGCATTTCCGGTGAGAACCCGGGAAACTGTAGAGATGGAGACACCAGCTTCCTTTGCAATGTCAACAATTGTAATGTTTTTCTGCATAAATGGTATCTCCTTTTTATATATGACGGCCACTTTTTGTAAACGGTCTGACAATCTGGCTAAACTAATTAAAATTATGAAAACGTTTGCAAGTTAATTTTAGTTTATCCCATAAATTTTGTTTTGACCAGTAAAAAATTCTAAATAACAGAAAATTTACAGACTTTTTTTAATTATACTATAAATGGCTTAAAATAAGGTTTAGTAAGAAAAATATTTGATATCACATTTTAAAATTGTTATCTTTTTGGGAAATTTGATTTGACAAAATAGGGAAGTGGACTGATACTGTAAATTAGATTGATGAAAAGGATTTCAGTATTTTGAAGTGGAGGAAATGGTTTATGAAAGGAAAATTTCTTAACTGGTTGTACTCGATAGTGGCTGTCCTGCTGCTTGGCTCAACTGTTGCTGTACTGGCTGGTTGTCCTCATTCCACTGGGGGCGGTGAGACGCCGGAGACTCCAGTTGAAGTGGATAAAAATCCTACGCTGAGTTTTACTCTTGAGGGCGAGGAAAACGGCGGACTGTCTGTCAGTGAAGCGGTTCCGTTTGCGACAAAGATCAGGGCAAAGGCAAAGCTGGAAAACGGCGAAGGAACTATCACTGTTATTTCTTCCGATAAAAATGTAGTGAGCGACGGGGTGGAGTTTACTGCTCCCGATTCTGAATATAACTATGAGCTGACTGTGGGAATTGCCGGTACTGCGGAAGTAAGGGCCAAGGTTCTGGTGGGGACCAAGAGTCTGGTTGAAAAGCGTGATGTTAATGTGGCTCTTGCGGCACCTGCCGAAACTATTCAGGCTGATGTGGACTCTGTGACTGAAAATGCCATGACTTTGGGATGGGCCCTTCCTGTGGATTC
>CAMNHD010000076.1 GCA_946538875.1 uncultured Treponema sp. | reverse complement strand
CCCTCAGCGGCTTTTGTCGAAGGAGTAACGATTGGCTCGTCGAGTTTTTCTGCCTGCTCGTATTTTTTAGTGAATGAGTGACCCAGGAATGGCTCGCCCTTTTTGTAGGCCTCGTACATTGAGCCGAACATATAGCCGCGGACGATTACTTCGTATGGAATCATCTTGAGTTTTTTGACCAGGATTGTGCGCCCCTCGTACTCAGGCTTCTGGAATTCAGCAGGCATGTCCTTGAGGTCGCTTGAAATCATGTGGTTTTTGGTGATGTCTTTTGTGAGCTCGAACCAGAAATTTGAGAGTGCGTTCAAGACCTTGCCCTTGTCAGTAATCATGGTCGGGAGGATTACATCGAAAGCTGAGATTCGGTCTGTAGTGACGATGACCATGCGGCCGTCTTCCAAATCATAAACTTCGCGGACTTTGCCGCTGATAATTTTTTTCATAAGTTGCTCCTTGATGAAATACAGTTTATTCTTATTTTTGAAGTTGAACAAGACGGCGGAAAATATTATTATGTCTGCATTGTGTTAATCCGATATACTTCAGACAGCAAGGGCAAGCCTGTCAAAAAGGCCGTTATTTATACGAAAGAAGAACATAAAATTCATTTAAAAGATGTTGACCCAGATGCCCTTTACATTATCAGACATTTGCGTGAGTGCGGCTATGATGCCTATATTGTTGGCGGTGCCGTCCGTGACCTCATTGTTGGAAAAAAGCCCAAGGATTTCGATATCGTAACAGAGGCTACCCCGTCAAAAATCAAAAAACTCTTCCGCAATTCAAGAATCATTGGAAAGAGATTCCGCCTGGTTCATGTTTTTTTCGGCCAGAAAATTTTTGAAGTCTCAACATTCCGCTCAATCTGTGAAGGATCCGTGGGAAATTCATTCGGCACTATGGACGAGGACGTTCAGCGCCGTGACTTCACCCTCAACGCCCTTTACTACGATCCCATCAAGGAGCATGTCATTGACTATGTAAACGGAGTTGAGGACATCAGAAAGAAAGTCATTCACCCGGTCATTCCTTTGGACAGAATCTTTGTCGAAGATCCGGTTCGTATGCTAAGAGCAGTAAAATACAGCGCAACCACGGGCTGCAAGCTACCCCACTCGCTCAAATCAAAAATCCGCAAGAGTGCTCATCTTCTTTCTCCGGTCTCGCCTTCACGCCTTACCGAAGAATTGCTTAAAATCATCAATTCTGGCCACTCTTTCGAGATTGTAAGCGCCGCCATGGAATCAGACATATTCATGTATCTGCAGCCATCGGCCTGTGCCCTCATGTACGCCGACAAGCGTTTTGAGAAAAAATACATGCTTCACTTAAAGGAACTGGATTCCCTCGTAAAGACGGAGCCTGAGTCTCGCCTTGGGAAAAGACTCACCTACTTAGTCTACGATTTTATCTCATCTCTCACGGACTGGCAGAAGGAAGTCTCTACAAAAAGTGCTGCAGGCGAGCTGTATACAAAAACCTGGAGCCAGTGTCGCCATTTCGTCCTTCCGATGAACCCTCAGCGCACCGAGCTTGAATTCGCCGTAAAAAACACTCTCACCCAGCTTGGAGTCGGAGTCAGGATTGGGAAGAAGAAAGGTAGCAAGTAGCAGTTAGAAGGTAGGAGGTAGGAGTTAGGAGTTGTCCCTGCTTTTGGTTATTGAACTTAAGATTCTGAACAATTCCTGATTTTCAGAATTCAGTTCGTTAAATTCTGAGTCAGAAATATAATCAGTCTCATGTAGAAGTTCGAGCCAGTATCCTGTTTCAGCTGATTCTTTGAACGCAATGTACATTTTCGCATAGAAATCAGCCTTTGATTGTCCGCATTGAGCTTCACGCACATTTGCTCCAATGCTTGTACCGCTTTTTAAAATTTGCTTTGATAAAACATATTCATGTTTTGTATCAGAGAGAATTTTGTAGAGTTTTATGATTTTTATCGCAAATTTCCTACTTTTTTCACCAATAATACTTTCTTTCAAAAATTAACTCCTAATTCCTAACTCCTAACTCCTAACTCCTAACTATTTAATCCCCCTGACAATAATCCCGCCCCCACGAATCACATTGTCCTTATAGAAGACAGCGCTCTGTCCCGGGGCTACGGCTCTCTGGGTTTCACAGAATGTCACGAGCCATGGCTGGCCCTTGTATTGGGTTGTGTCGTCCTCTTCTGGAACATATTTCGTGATTTTTGCCTTCACTGGCTTACTTGCAAGCCGGATTTTAACCTCTGCCTCAAATTCTCCATCCGGCTCCACATCTCCCGGCCAAACGAAATCGTCCGCAATCAGGGCACTTGAATTCAAGGCGTCGTTGGGAGCCAGGACCACCACATTGTTTTTTGCGTCGATAGCCTGAACATAGACAGGATAGCTTACGGCAACCCCAAGCCCCCTTCTCTGACCAATCGTGTAATGCTCGATTCCCCTGTGCTTTCCGAGAACATGACCGTCCAAATCAATTATGTCACCCGGAACGGAAGGTTTGTCCGAGAACAAAATGTCAAAATATTCCTCACCGATGAAGTCCTGGCTTTCTTCCCTATTGGCAGCCTCAAGCTTTGCTTTTTTTGCAAGCTCGAAAACCTCTGATTTTTTAAGCGTTGCCAGCGGAAAGCGCACTTTCTCAAGCACACGGCTTGGAATCCTGTTCAAAAAATAAGTCTGGTCTTTTGTGATGTCAGCGGCCGTGGCAATCATGCAGGGCTTTTTTTCGCTTTCAAAAAGACCCTCTGTCGGGCGGACGATTTTTGCGTAGTGGCCCGTGCAGAAATAATCGTAGTCAAATCCCAGGTTTTCGATTCCGTCCAGCAGGGCACCAAATTTTATGTAGCGGTTGCACTGAATGCAGGGGTTCGGCGTTCTGCCAGCACGGTATTCGGCCTTGAAATATTCAAGAACACGCTTTTTGTATTCTTCCTGAACCTTTATGACATGATATTCTATTCCATGCTCATCGCAAAATTTCTGGCACTCGGCGATATTTTCCTCTTCACCGGGGCCGTAACAGGCTTCTTTAATGTGTTTGTCGCTCTTGATTTCAGGCAAAGTTCCGTCCCACAAGGACATTGTGACTCCAATCACACGGCAGCCTTTTTCCTTTAGCATAAGGGCAGTCAAAGTCGAGTCCACGCCCCCGCTCATTCCGACAACAACAGTATCTCCAGATTTTGGCAAGTCTAACACTTCATAATTCATATTTGCCTATTGTATCACAAGGTAAAAAGATGGGAAAGTGTGCTAATAGAAAATATTTGAAAAAACTTTTTAAATTGGGCGTACCCGCCTGCTTCACTTCCTTCCGCAGGCGGTCGGGCTATCCGCAGTTCCGCGCTAAGCGCGCTCCATTCTTCCATTCGCTGCGCTCATTACAGAACAGCCCTTTCGGGCTGCTGCTACTATCCCTTACGCAGTTATCTTTCTACGAAAGGGATAGACGATAGCAGCTGCGTTTTTTTTTCAACACTGCCATCCTTTGTGTCAGTATCCTAGCCGTCTTCACGGCTAAACATGGATAAAAAGGTTAGAAAGCGAGGACTGGTCTGACTTTTCTGGAGTAAGAATTCTGTGCACCGGTCCAATAAGAGCTTTTGAAGCTCCAACCGTCGCCAGAGTTTTCGTCCGTAGCAGACCAATAACCATTATTACCATCGTTATCCGCACCATCAGATAGTCTCGTTCCGCCAGCGGTGGTGAGGTAGTTGTTCACATGATAGTCGTAAGTAGTTCCGTCTTTATCGCTTACCGTAGAGCCAAAGTTGATAAAAATGGCCTCGTAGTCGCTTTTCTGTGCCAAGCCCCAGTTTGATACGGCAGTAGTGCCCAGTGTGGTATAGCTTGGCAGATTGCCGCGTGCGGCATCGTTTGGCAGCATTTTCAGAGTGGTGCCAAAACTGGTATTCGATGTCCAGCCTTTGATAGTGCTAAATGTCTGCCACGCAGCTTCTTCCAGAGCCAGTATAAGGCCGTGTCCGTTCGCCACCTTACCAAGTATACCCACTGCGATTACACCAGCGGGCAGTCTGTCCTTGTCAGTGGCAGCGTATGCCAGTCCATCAGTACCAACGATTTCACCAATTACTGCCGATGTAAGGGCATGTCCTGTTGCCGAAGGGTAAACATAAGGGCTGGTGCTAATGCCGTCATTATATACAATACCGCCGATGGTGACTGTGCCGCAAGAGGCCGCTTCACTGCTGCTCCACTTACCTTTTCCAATACTGCAGGGGCTGTTTTCACCTTTTGTAGCCGTTACGCTGGTAACGCCGTCGGTAATGGTAATTGTGCCACATTTACCTGCCTGTCCAGTGCCAATACCGGCAGCGCTCTCGCCTCCAGTCGCAACTATAGTTCCTCCGCTTATAGTGATATTACCGCTATTGTTATTATAACAGCCAGTACCGATACCTGCTGAAGTTCCTCCACCAGTTGCAGTGACGCTTCCGCCAGTTATTACAATGTTACCACAATTGCTACCATTGTATCCGCCACCGCCGATACCCGCTCCTCTACTGCTACCACCTGTTGCGGTAATTGTTCCACCGTTAATGGTTATATCGCCGCAGGCATTACCACCAGCGCCGATACCGGCACCGTTTGTTTTACATTCAGCAACAATGGTACCGCTGTTGATGATGATGTTGCCACCATTTACACTGTTGCCGCCGCCAATTCCGGCACCATATCCGTAACCGGTGGCGGTAAGGCTTCCTGTGCCTTGAATCGTAAGGGTTTTTCCTTCTGCAATAAAAATAGCAGGCCAGTCGTTAATAAATTTGTTTCCGCTTTCAACAGTGTTTGTTCCTTCAATAACAAGAGTTGCATTGCCGGGACAATTTATTCCAGCCCATGTTGCGTCTTCTGCAAGGCTTGTAATGGCAACATTCTTCAGCGTTACGGTTGCCCCGTCGGCAATGGTAATCTTATAGTTTCCGCCAAGCGTTCCTGTAATCGTGTAACCGTCAGCGATTGTTGTGTCTTCGGTTATTGTCGAAAGGTCAACAATCTTAGGATATGTATATGGGCTTTCCGTAATGCCGTCATTATATACAATACCGCCGATGGTGATTGTGCCGCAAACGCAGGTGCCGCTACTGAATCCCTTTCCAATACTTTGAGCATTGTAACCTTTAACGGCAGTGACTTTTGTTACTGTGTCGGCAATGGTAATAGTTCCGACGGTTGACTGTGTACCACCACAACCAATGCCGGCGCCACCAGAAGACTGGCTGCCAGACGCAGTAACAGTTCCGCCCGTTATGCTTATATTTCCACATTCGCCGTATATGCCAGCTCCAATACCGGCACCATACATAGCAAGGCAAGTAGCAGTTACTGTTCCGCCTGTTATTGTGATGTTTCCACATGTTTGCGTACCAGTATAGTTTCCGCCCGAGCCAATGGCAGCGGCTCTGTTTGCTGTAGTAGCAGTTATTGTTCCGCCTTCTATGGTGATGTTTCCGCAACTCAGGCCCACACCGCCGCCTATGCCGGCACCAGTAGCACTCATTCCGGCATTGGTGGTATTAGGGCTTGCGACAAGGGCACCGCTTCCATTAATGGTCAAAGTTTTACCGACAGGTACATAGATTCCAGGATATGCGATATTAAATCCTTTTACCGTGTTTGTACTTTCCTCTTCAAGCGTAATTGTTGCATCTCCCAGACAGGTAAGGCCTGCATAGTCGCCGCTTGTCCATGTACCTTCCGCGTTTATGCTTGCGTTCTTTAACGTGACGGTCGCTCCGTCTGCAATGCTGATCTTCACATTGTTTGCCAGCGTTCCTGTGATTGTAAAGCCGTTAGCGACTGTTGTGTCAGCCGTCACGGTCGAAAGATCGACAATCTTTGGTGCGTCCTTGTATGTCGCCGTCACAGTCACAGCACTTGCAGGCATTGTGAATGTTGTTGGTGAAGCTGTCTCGTCTGTGAATGTTACGCCGCTTGTCGTAGTCCATTTGTCAAAGAGCTTTCCTTCTGCTGGGTCACTTGCTGTGATTGTTACAGTCGCTCCAGCCGCAGCCGTTGTTGGATTGGCAGTTCCGTTTGTGACAGTTACGGCATAAATTGGAATCCACTTAGCCCAGTATTCTTTGTTTCCGATGTCGGTCGTAGAAATTGCGGTAACGGCATCTCCACTAAAATCTGAACTTGCAAACCAGCCCCCAAAAGCATAATTTGTCTTTGTGATATTCTCACTTGTTGGGAGCGTTGCGCCTGTTCCGTAGGTATAGCTTGTTGGGGCACTATAGCTCTCTGCATAAGCGCCCCCGTTTACATTAAGCGTGATTGAGTAGCTTGCAGCTTCAAAAGTCGCAGTAACCGTAACATTTCCAGCAGGCATTACGAAAGTGTTGTTAGTGATTGTAATATCAGTCTCGCCGGTTTTTGCTCCAATCGTGTTAAGTTTGTAACCAGAGTCAGGTGTTACAGTAAGTGTAATGGTCTCATTTTGTAAAATTCCGCTAGTCTTGCTTGCCGTAACCGTTCCGCTTGTGCTTTCGGCAATAGTTACAGAATAAGTTGGTGCATCTTTATATGTTGCTGTTATAGTCACCGCACTGGCTGGCATTGTGAATGTTGTTGGTGAAGTAGATTCGTCTGTAAATGTCACGCCTGTTGTCTCAGTAGTCCACTTGTCAAATACTTTTCCTTCTGCTGGGTCACTTGCTGTGATTGTAACGGTTGCTCCAGCTGCTGCCGTTGTCGGATTTGCCGTTCCACTTGTGACAGTTACGGCATAAGTCTGAGCTGGTGCGTCCTTGTATGTTGCTGTTATAGTTACCGCACTTGCTGGCATTGTGAATGTCGTTGACGAAGCAGATTCGTCTGCGAATGTCACGCCTGTTGTCTCAGTAGTCCACTTGTCAAATACTTTTCCTTCTGCCGGGTCACTTGCTGTGATTGTAACGGTCGCTCCAGCCGCTGCCGTTGTCGGATTGGCAGTTCCACTTGTGACAGTTACGGCATAAGTCTGAGCTGGCGCGTCCTTGTATGTCGCTGTTATAGTCACCGCACTGGCTGGCATTATGAATGTCGTTGACGAAGCCGTCTCGTCTGCGAATGTTACGCTGCTTGTCGTAGTCCACTTGTCAAATACTTTTCCTTCTGCTGGGTCACTTGCTGTGATTGTAA
>CAMNHD010000075.1 GCA_946538875.1 uncultured Treponema sp. | reverse complement strand
CCAGGTCCGGAACAGTAGACTCCTGACGCAGCAGAGGTTCAAGGGGTGAATTCCCGGCAGACTCGAAAGTGAATGGAACCGAGGCCTTCAGGCTTATTTTTGAGTCTGTTATTCCAAAAGATATGGCGCTGAGAGAATCAGCTGAAAGAAGCGAAGCTATCTCCTGGAACAGAGTGTTGTCCTTTGAGAAATTGGAAAGCATTTTCTTTGCGTCTGCAATCAGGCGGATGGGCTGCCCGTCCTTTTTGGTCATCAGCTCCATCTGGGACGGTGTGTAGAGCAGGTCGTTGTTTGCTGTCAGCGAGGCCTTGAGCAGTTCCAGGGTGCTTGTGATGACTGCAAGGTTCCTGTAAGGCTTTATATAATATGAAGTCTTTCCTTCCTGCCACACAAAATATCCGGTGGAGCCAGTCTGAATGTATGAAAGCTTTTCAAGCCCCTTGATGTTAAGCTTTGGAAGGACAAATGGTGCCAGGCGGCTTACGGCGGAAAGCGGTCCAAGGTCAATTACAGCGGTAAAGTCCTGCTTGTCACCGTTCTGGTAAAGCGCGGCGTCTATGCGGCGGGCGGCCAGTTTCTGGAACAAGGCGTTTTCCCTTAGCGGAGAAGCCCTCAGGTCCATGAACATAGGTCTAAGCGACACAAATTCCGGTGAGGAAAGAAGAATGTCTGCTGCCTGAAGGTCAAGCAGAGGTTCCACTGCCTCCCATGCGGAGTCTGTATGCAGGTAGAGCGAATAAGAGGACGGCAGCATTGAAAGCGGTGCCTTGCGGTGGAAGATTGAGAATGCAAGATATCCTGCAAGAAGTAGTATAAGTATGAGAAGCAGTTTGAGGATAAAAAGAATGAAGCGGACAAAGAAATTCTTCTTTTTTTTAGGCTTCTCTTTTGCCTTCTGTCTTTTGTCCCGGGGTTTATTGTCTACGGTTTTGAGTTCCTTGGCCTCGGACAAGACTTTTTCCCTGACGGCAGTGCTTGTGCTTTCCTCGTCCCTGGGCTCGACTGTCCGGGACTCTTCTGCTGCTGAAGTGCTCCCGGAGACTTTGGCAGTGTCAGCCACGCTGACTTCCTGAAGGTCGGGAAGCTCTTCAATTGTAAGGTCCGGCTGTCCTTCAGACTGAGATTGTGTCATGCTTGTTTCAGGAACGGTTTCCTGATCCTGGAGACTGTTATTCTGTTTATCCTGGTTCTCGTTTTTCATATAAGTAAGATTTTAGCATTTACACAAGTAAAAAACAAGAGTTTGAGACTAGCGCTTTTGCGAATCTGTGGTATAATGTGTATAAGATAGGAAGCAATGGAAGGATATGAAAATGGCAGCAATTAATAAAAAAGACTTGGCAAAAATGATAGACCAGACTCTGCTTTCTCCGTGGGCTACGGCAGAGCAGGTAAAGACCTTCTGTGGACAGGCGGCTGAATATGGCTTTGCGTCAGTCTGCATCAATCCGGTTTTTGTTCAGCTTGCATCCAGTGCGTTGAAGGACAGCTCCGTAAAGGTTTGTACTGTAATAGACTTTCCTCTGGGGGCAGGCGGTACTCAGACAAAGATTCTACAGGCTCAGGATGCCATAAAAAGTGGTGCCGATGAACTGGACTTTGTCATAGACCTGTCACTGGTAAAGGGTGAAAAGTGGGATCAGCTTGTCCAGCAGCTGAGTCTTGTGACCGAGGCAGTGCGGGGCGCAAGCGAAGAAGTCACCTCCATAAACCCAAAGAGGCCTAAACTGATTGAAAAACTGATACTTGAGACATGTTTCCTCAATGACCGGGAAATAATCAAGTCTTGCCTCTGTGCAAAGCAGGCAGGCTTTGACTTTGTCAAGACCTCCACCGGCTTTGCAATTCAAAAGGACAAGGATGGAAAACTTCTGCCGAATGGGGCAACTGTTCATGCTGTGGCTCTGATGCGGGATACTGTCGGTCCTGAGATGGGCGTAAAGGCAAGTGGCGGAATCCACAGTGCGGCGCAGGCACTTGAACTCATCAAGGCTGGCGCTTCACGCATTGGAGCTTCGGCCGGTACCGAGATTGTGGACCAGCTTGACTCCTGAACTACAGGATCAATCTTACACAGCTGACCAGAGCATCCTGTTGTCTTCTATCCTGAATGTCACCAGTCCCCTTGAGTAGAGGCTTGACAGGTAGGAGCGGAGAGTGCTTCCGATCAGCACGAACTGGCTCAGCTTAAGGTCTATTCCTGCAAAGTCAGCGACGGCTTCAAGAATCTCTTCGTGCGTCATAGACACTTTGCGTAGAATCTTAAGTATAAGCGTCTCAGTCTCCAGGGTGACGATTATGTTCATCTCCGCGATGGCCGAGATGGAGCTGTAGTCGTAAACACCGCCATGGCTTGGAACATACCAGTCCGCCGTGGTGCCTTCAATCAGCTCGACAGAAGAGCGGAACTGTTCGGGATTATACATGAATGGAATCCAGTATTTCTTGAGCATCTCCTTTCCAAAGAAACCGTCCCCAAGGAAAAATACAGTCTTACCCCCGGTTTTGTCGGTGACAAGAAGCCCCAGCTGGTCGTAAAAGTGTCCGGGGAGCGGTATGCACTCAAGGCTTATGTCTTCAAAGTCGATTGTCTGGCCGGCTTGAAGGGTTCTGTCCACATGGATTGGCTTCCTGGGTGCAAAATATTCATCCTGGAGTTCCGCAAAGGGGAAGCCTCCCCAGTAAAGTGCACCCATCACAGATGGAAATTCCATTATGCGGCTTTCGTATAGCGGTGCCCAGACCTGCGCGCCCGTAAGCTCCACAAGTCTTCTGTCGGCACCGCAGTGATCCGCATGGGAGTGTGTGTTTATGATTGCGGCAAGCTCATGTCCTGGAAAAAGAGTCTCCAGTGTTGAATGCAGGGCCTCTGCATCCTGGTCATAAGTGCCTGCATCTATGCAGTAGATTTTTCCCTGCGACTTCAGAATCCCCACGTTTGTGCTGCCGTGAAGCATACCCGTGTTCTGCGTAAGGGATTCATAGTCGGAAGGTGTGAAAAGTTTCGTAGCCATACTCCTATTGTATAGAATACTTTAGCTTTGTTCAATCATATTTTCATCAGGCGCTCAAGACCTTCTGCGGTGTCCTTTGCCCTCTGTGCCAGCGCGGTAAGAGCCTCAACCTGTTCAGACAGCCTGGAGGAAGTCTCGGAGATGTCCTGGCTTGCCTGATTGACGCTTGCCGAAGCCTTTGTGAGTTCCTCCATATTTCCATGAACATGTTCCGAGAAGGTGCTCTGGCTTGCAACTTCGTCCTTCATCGACTTGGCGGACTGTGCCATGAGAGTTGATTCCTGGGCAATTGATCTTCCTGCTGTCTGCTGCACCTTCATGCTTTCCGCCGCAAGTGTGACCTTTTCGGCACTCTGACCTGCGCCCTGCTGTATCTGGTTGAGGGTGGCATGTACCTTGTTGGTCAGGGCCACGGAATTTTCTATCTCCTTGATGACAGAAGTGATGATTTCGCCGATTTTTGTGGACCAGGTTGAAGTCTGGGCGGCAAGATTCTTGATTTCATGCGCTATGACGGCAAAACCTTTTCCTGCTTCGCCGGAGTGGGCGGCTTCTATTGAGGCATTCATGGAAAGAAGGTCGGTCTGCTGGGCAAAGTCGTCAAGTGTGGTTACAACACCCAGGATTTCCTTTGAGGAATGCTGAATCTTGTCCATCACTGCAGAAAGCTTCTGCATATCCTCGGAACCGCTTTGTGTAAGGCTTGAAAGCGAATTTGTGAATCCTGCTGCAGTTGAGATTCCTTCTCCCACAGCCTGTATTCCGTCCATTACTTCCTGTGTGTCCTGGGCAGTATTCCTGATGCTCTCGGAAGTCTGGTCAAACTGCATGTTCAGTTTGGAAAGCGCCTGTGTAAGATTGTCAACGGCTGCAGAAGTCTCGTTACGGATGAGGGGCTGGTGCTCCACCGCCTTATTGATGACCAGAACCATTTCCTTTGAGTCCTTTGCGGCGTTCGCAACCGCATCCACAGAGCTCATGAGCTGTTCAGAAATAAGGGCTGTTTCCTTTGCCATGTTCTTTGCGCTGGAGAACACTTCCTCAAGCTTATTCTTCTGGCCTTCAGTTTCATGGGCAAGATTGATGACCTGCTTCTGGGTCTGTGCCGATCTGAGGCATAGCACGATGAAAATCAGCAGGTCAAGCAGGAATACAGCGATTCCCTGGGTCCACATGTACGGGGTCTTTCCAAGCACCATGTACACAACGTCGCGCAGTGCAAAGATAGTTCCGATTGCCATGCTGAGGAATACGTTGAGCGCGTAGGGGACTTTCTTCTTCATTCCCTTGATTGATGCGGTGAAGCCGTACACAAGGGTCGCCACAACTACGGAGAGCAGCACTGTGAACAGTGTGTCGGTCATGGTATTGTTTCCGATGAAAATAAGGTAGACCGTAAAGCATACGGCATCAACGGAAAGCGCCGCAATGAGCAGCTGCCTGTGCCTTGTGCGGTGGAAGAAGCGGTTCATGAAAAGCATCAGGAAGGTCATGCTGACCGGAAGACATGGCCGCACCAGTGCCCTGTGCAGTGTGTAGGGGAGAATCAGGCTCTCCGCGCCAAGGTCCAGGAAGTAAAAGCTTATGGCCATGAGACAGAGAGAAAAATACAGGTAGGTAAGGTCCTTTCTGTTGCTGAGCCAGTTTGCAAATGAGTAAATCATGATAAAGATGCTCAGGAATGCGAGTATCAGGAATACCCTCTGGTTTGTGATGTTGTGGGTATAGTTCTCCGAATCTGCCATGGCCTCGTTGAACATATAGAATGAAAGGTCGTTGATTGCATCGTTTGGACCGTAGAGTCTGAGCGCAATGGTCACGGTACGGTCTTCGCCTATGCATGATGACGGTATTATCACGGCACTTGTCTTCTCTGTGCGGACATTGACGGCCGGAGGAAGGGAGCCGTGTTTACCTGTGTACACACCGTTCACGTAGACTTCGGCGGCGCAGTTTGTCTTTTCAAAACCGAACCATGCATGGTTTATGTCTATCTGGCGGGGAACGCTCACAGTCTGCCTGAGCCATGCGTAGTGCGACTGGTCAAGCTTGAGACCTGTTCCGTCCATAGTTCTCCAGGACGAATCGTCGTAGTCCTTGGCCGAATACTGTGCATTGTCCCCAAGCTTGAATTTCCAGTCAGGGCTTATGGGGTTTGAATACTTTGCTCCGCTACCACCGCATGAAGAAAATACTGCAGATGCGAGAATTGTAAGTAGAAAAACCGGCAGCAGTTTTTTTGATGTTCTAGTCATTTTTCTTCTCCTGGCTCCTGTCCAAGCACCTTTTTGAGCTCCTGGACGAATTGGTCTAACCTTTTGTTTGTTACACGGTTCCATGTACGCAGATTCCTGAGCACCTGCCCGTCGAATTCTTGTATGAGCTTATCCAGTGACGCCTGGTCCTTAGGTTCTTCTTTTATCGCTCCGGCTTCCTTAAGCATTGACAGCATGAGTGCGCGGGTCTTTTTTTCCCGCAGAAGGTCTCCGGAAGTGGAGTCTGTGCTTACCGGGTCAGCGGGAAGCTCCTGTCTTGTTGTGTAGGAGATATCTGCGCTCAGGGGCAGGTCCCGTGATGAGGCTCCGGCCCAGATGGTGTAGCTTCCCGGGGCGGCATACCAGTCTCCAAGTTCCTCTGAGTACCACTTAAGGTCCTGGCTTGCGATAGTGAACGTCACAGTGCGCTTTTCTCCGGCTGGTATAAAGACCTTCTGGAAGCCCTTAAGTTCCTTTGGCGGACGGAGTGCGGTTCCTGTGTTGTCGGAGACATATAGCTGAACTGTTTCCTTGCCGTCCACAGAGCCGCTGTTCTCCACTATTACATCCACTGTAATGCTGCCGCCGTCATCCATGGAATCTTTGCTTAATGAAATGTCCCTGTAGGAAAACTCCGTGTAGCTTAGACCATGGCCGAATGGGAAAAGAACCTGCATCTGGCGCCTGTCGTACCAGCGGTATCCTGTAAAGATTCCCTCGGAATAGCAAGTGTTGAATCTGTCGCGGGCAAAGTCGTTGAATGAAGGTGTGTCCTCAAGCCTAAGCGGAAATGTTTCTGCAAGCTTGCCGCTTGGGTTGACCTTTCCTGTGAGCACGTTGACTGTTGCCGAACCTACTGCCTCTCCGCCGAGATATACCTCCAGTACGGATGAAACCTGGTCTATCCATGGCATTGTGACCGGAGCTCCGTTGTGCAGCACAACGACCACATTGTCATGGATACTGCATATTGCTTCGATAAGCCGGTTCTGGTTGTCCGGAAGATTCATGTGGGTACGGTCGTAGCCTTCGCTTTCATAGCTTTCAGGAAGTCCTGCAAAAATCAATACAGTGTCCGACCTGTCTGCCAGCTTAAGGGCTTCGCGGTACAGGTCAAGTGTTTTTTCTTCCTCAGCGGCCTGGGGACTGTCCGGATCCTCCACAAAGCCCTGTTCGTAGGCGTATGGAATCCCTGCCTTGTCCAGTGCGTCAAGGGCATTGTCTATGCGGTAAGGATTTATGTGGCTTGAGCCGCCTCCCTGGTAGCGCGGATTCTTTGCAAAACTTCCGATGACGGCTATGCTGCCGTCTGTCTGCAGGGGGAGAGTGCCGTCGTTCTTGAGCAGGACGATTGAATCTTCTTCTATTAAACGTGCAAGTTCGTGATGCTTTTCCAGGTCGTAGGAGCCTTCCTGCCTGTTGTCGATGAAGTCGAATACCCAGCGGAGTATCCTGAACACGCTGCGGTCAATGCATTCCACAAGCGTCGGGTCAGTCTTTGCCTTTTCCAGCACACGCTGGTCGTTTGTTCCTCCGTTGCCGGGCATCTCAAGGTCGCCGCCTGCAGCCACACCCTTTACTCTGTCAACCACAGCGCCCCAGTCGCTCATCACAAGGCCCCTGTAGCCCCATTCTGTGCGCAGTATGTCTGTCAGAAGCCACCTGCATTCTCCTGCCGGCACACCGTTTATCTGGTTGTAGCTGTGCATGATTGTGGCAGGGGAGGAATTCTTTACAGCAATCTCAAATGCCCTGAGGTAGATTTCCCTTATGACCCTCATGCTGCAGTTCGAGGAATTCGACAGACGCCTGTACTCCTGGTTGTTGAGCGCAAAGTGCTTGAGTGAAGTTCCGACATGCTTTGACTGTACGCCGTTGATGTATGATGTGGCGAGTGTTCCGGCGAGGTAGGGGTCTTCGCTTATGTATTCAAAATTCCTGCCGCAGAGTGGGGAACGCTTTATGTTGACTG
>CAMNHD010000074.1 GCA_946538875.1 uncultured Treponema sp. | reverse complement strand
TGACGGTCTTGTGCGCGGAGGAACTGGAAGCACTCACATCTTTATGTATCCGGGGTACAAGTTCAAGGTGGTGGACCAGATGTTCACAAACTTCCACACCCCTGAGTCTACACTGATTATGCTGGTGTCCGCATTTGCGGGGCGTGAGCATATTCTTGACGCATACGCCAAGGCTGTGGAGAACAGATACCGCTTCTTTTCCTACGGTGACGCAATGTTTATCCGCTGAGCCTAGACCAGCATGTCCAGCGAATAGCGCAGCAGGTTCAGAAACTGTGCCCTTAGTATCGGTGGTGTGATTTCCGAACTGCATGTGCTGTCGTAGAGGGATGCCGCATCCTGCATTATGCTGTCGATGTAGGGGGCTTTGAGCGGGAGCTTTGTTCCTATGATTTTGTTTTCAAGCTCGGCTGACTGGAATGTGACTGGTCCGCTGAATACAATTCTTAAGTTTGCGATTATATCTTTCTGAAGGTCTGCAAGAAAGACAAAGCTTGCGGACTGACTTGTTATTGCATGGGAAGGTCCCACCCGTCTGAAAATAGCGATTTCCCAGTCATTGAGCGGTATGCGGATTTTTCCCAGCATCGACTTTGGCGGAAGCTTTTCCACTTTGTTCAGCGGCACTACCTTTGAGTCAGTGGCACTTTTCTTTACTTCCACTGCTGTCCCCAAGGCAATGAGGGGAGCCCAGAGGGTCATCTTTTGGGATTCCGCCAGGCTTGCGCAGATGTTTCCTCCAAGTGTGGCCTGGTTTCTTACTGCGGAGTTTCCCACGCTTTCCAAAGCCTCGTACAGAAGCTGGGGAAGATTGTTCCGTCCCACCTGCATCATCTGTTCAAGTGTCACTGCCGGCCCGAATTCTATATAGCGTTCGCGTTTTTCAATAAGAGCAAGTTCCGGCACTGAGCAGATGTTGATGACTTTTTCCGCCATGAGGGGAGGTCTTGTGCATCCGGCAAGAACCTGTATCTTGTCCACGTTCTTCAAGTGGTAGAAAATATCGTCAAGTTTTTTTGCAATGAATGCGTTGGTGTTACTTTTTGCCATTTGCGTGTTTACCTTCGTTGATAATCTTTATGGAAAGGGCTGCCTGTATTCCCCTGGCAAGTGAGTCCTGGTCCGTGCAGCAGCAGTCAAGGCTTTCTATTGCCATGCTCAGCAGATGTTTTTCGGGACTGGTGTTGTTCTTGAGGTATTCATAGGCGGTGAAGATTTTGCCTGCGTCGCAGTAACCGCACAGCTGTATGCCCACCTGGTTGAATCCCGCCATGATGTACTGGTAAATTGGATTCTTCTTGAAGTGCTCAAGGGTTTCTATGCTGCGTTCCCTTATCATGCAGAACGGAATCTGGCAGCTTGGAACTGCCTTGCCGTCGAGAAGTATCATGCAGTTGCCGCAGATGCCCTTGCTGCAGCCGCATTTCACTGAGTAACACTTCTGTCTTCTGAGCACTGTCATCACTGAATCAAGTGGTTCTGCTTCCAGAACTATCTCTTCGCCGTTAAGGTTTGTGCGTACTTTCATTTTTTGCCTCCGTCACTTTCCGGGGCTGTTTTTGTTTCAGAAGCCTGCCGGTTGGAGTCTTCCTGATGCTCCTGCGTCTGCTTTTCAAGGTCTTTTATAAGCTGTTTCTGCTCATCCTGGATTCTGATTGCGCGTTCAAGAAGGTGCTGCTTCTTTGCATTGGCAACTGTGATGCGCTCGCAGATAAGGTTGTAGAGCGAGTCAGTCCTCAGCGGAAGAGAACTTACTGTGTAGTCTATGGCCTGACTAAGTGCCCCCGTGAATGCGGCGGGAATCACCTGGTACATAAGTTCACCAATCTGAGTGGGGTCGTCATCTGAATCCATGAATGAAATCTGAGTGTCAGGGCAGTTGAGTCTGTCATCCTCCACCAGCGAGGCAAGTACTTTTTGAATGGCAAGCTTTGCGGAATTAAGTGCGGCCGGTCTGTTCATGACTTTTCCGCCGTTGATGATTACGTTTATCTTTCTGATTTTTTCGCGGAAAGTGCATGGGTCAAGCTCAACTTCTACGCTTGCCGCGGCAAACGAAGTGCTGTGGAATGGTGTTCCGCTGAACTTCTTTTTGTCCCATACGCGTTTCTGCGAAGGACTGACTTTTTTTTCTACGGTATATGGCAGCTTTGCGTCTGACCGCCGCTTCAGCAGTGTCTGGCAGCATTTTTTCAAGAGCTCTGTCATCACGGAGATGTTTGAATAGATGTTTTCCGGCAGGGGAGGCTCGTCGTTTGTCTCGAATACAGAATTAATCTTTACCGAGGATGCCGGTATGCCCAGGATACCAGACACTGTCTTTGACCAGATTTCCTGGATACTGTCGGAAACGGGCGGGCAGTGGATGGTGAGTGTCTTGTCTTCTTCAAGCGTGAGTTCAAGCGACTGATCTTTCTGACTGATTTCCGAACCGTAATAGCATGAGCCTTCAAAGGCGCAGGAAAAGCCTATGCCCCTGAGAGGCGTTGTCTGAGTCGGGTCCGGAATGGTCTGGCCGCGCTGTGTCCTGAGCAGGGAATCCATTGTGTAGGCTGTGAATTTGCGGTCGGCTTCACGTCGGCTCATAAGTGAGTCCAGTGTCTCCTGCGGTTTTGGAAAACGGAATACAAACGGTGTCAGTATGTGCTTTTTTTCTGCAGGGAGCATGTTCAGCAATCTTATGTCCAAGGGAGAAATCTTCATGCCAAGATTCTTGCACAGCATGTTCATCTGGTTTTCCACTGCAAAGAATGCCGCTGAATCCACAAGTTGAAGGTCAACAGAAGACGGCGGGTTTGAAGAGTGATATGCAGTTGCGTGTATGCTCAGGTTTTCCGGGTTGTAGCAGCCGGTCGCCGCTATTACCAGACGGTCGATTATTTCTTGGGCAAAGGGATTTACAGAGCCAGCATTGTAGTCAATGTAAATCTGCATGGCAAGAAGTTTTCCGTTGTCGTCGCAGGCAGTCTTGTGCACTATGGTGACAGGCAGCATGGAGTCCATGTAGCGTTCCTGTTCTTCGCGGGTGTATACAAGCTTGACTGGTTTTTTTGTGTAGTAGGAGGCCACCGCAGCCTGACATGCAATTATGGGGTTGTACCAGATGCTGTTGGTCCCGCGGTTGTACGATTTTGTCTTGTGAACGTGGATGTCTGCTGAAGGAATGTCCAGTGCCTCGGAAAGAACATGCCTCAGGTTGCTGAGCCACAAGGTCGGGGTATAGACGGTAAGCGTTTCCCCGTTGTAATGGCAGATTGCCCCGTTCGGTTCGCGGTAATTCGGGCTGTCCAGCCGGTAAGACCATGCATGTTGTATGACATGAGACGCATCCCGGAACACTCCGTCGATTCCGTCAATGGTACCGTCGTCCTTTGGTAAAAAACATGGGCCGTGCTCCACTGTGCGTTCAGCCATCACCACTGAAAAAATAGTGTCAAGGTCCTGTCCCAGTTCGTCTTCTTCCAGTCTCTGCTCAGAGTTCACGGGGAAAAAGTCAGACCCCTGCATCAGTTCCTTTGTAATCTCGTCAATCTCGCTTTGGTTGCCGCTGAGTTTTTCCGGCACTGTCTCAGGGGCTGAATCAGCAAGATTCTTGAGGTAAGAATCTATTGTGTTGTCGTCAGGGTCAAAGTTTACGTCGGACAGCAGTTCATTAAGCACATGTTCGTCCGGTCCAACAAGAATTCCGACTGGTTCGCCCAGGTAAGCGATGTTTCCTTCGCTGAAGATGGGAACTTTTTCCATCGGTGTGTCCACAAGGTTTTTCCCCGGAACATCGCGTGCCCTTAGCAGAAAATACCCCTCCGGCAGGTTCTCCAATGAAAAAGACTTTATCATGCCCTTACCGACAGGGCTTCTTATGACTACTGCATAGAGCATGTCCTTTACTGTGAGGTCACTGTAGAATTCCTGCTGGAATGAAACTTTGCTCTTTCGGTTAGACATGGTGCTCCTTTCCCACTTCCTTGACCTGTTCGATTGTGTAGTCAAGCATTTCCCTGGTCATGTCAGGCCACAGCGGAAGTGTGATTGTCCTGCTGTACTGGCTTTCTGCATTGGGGTAGTTCTCCGCCCTGAAGTCAGGGTAAAGATTCTGCCAATATGTAAAGTGGAAGAGCGGGATAAAGTGCATGCTTATACCTATTCCGCGCTGCTGCAGTTCCTTTGCAAAGATGTCGCGTGTGCAGTCAAGCTTTTCAAGTCTGAGACGCATCAAAAAGAGGTGCCATGAATTTCCGGGACCGTCTGGCGGCAGTTCCACAAAATCCAGTCCGCTGAATGCCTTTTTGTACTGCTCCACATGTTCCTTGCGCTGTCTGTCAAAGAGAAATGCCTTTTTGAGTTGGGCGCGTCCAAGGGCTGCCAGTATGTCAGGAAGGTTGGACTTGAACCCCGGAGCTACAATGTCGTATTCCCAGGAGGCACGGGGAGAAGTGTAGCGGTCCCATGTCGTGCGGTCCATTCCGTGCAGGCGCATGACTGTCATACGACGGGCTAGTTCAGGATCCTTAACAGTTACCCTTCCGCCTTCTGCTGTGGTGATTGTTTTTGTTGCGTAAAAAGAAAACACTCCTATGTCGCCCAGTGCGCCTGCAAATCCGAGTGGTGTTTTGCTGGGGAATGAGTGGGCACAGTCCTCTATCACTTTGAGCTTGTATTTTTCTGCAATTTCGTTGATTCGCTTCATGTTGCACACGTTGCCGGCTATGTGGACAGGGACAATTGCGGCCACATTTTTTCCCCTGGGGCTTTCAAGAATTTTTTCTATGCTGTCCGGGTCTATGGAGTAAGTGTCCTTTTCTATATCGGCAAAATAGACGTCTGCTCCAAGATGGCGTGCGCTGGTTGCGGTTGAAACAAAGGTGTACGGTGTTGTGATGACAGCCTTTCCTGGTCCTACACCGCATGCCTCCATTGCAAGAATCATGCCGCTTGTGTTGGAGTTTACGGCAAGCGCATAAGGCACACCTATCAGCTGGGCAAATTCCTTTTCGAATGCAAGGGCTTCTTTTCCTGTGGTGAGCCAGCCGCTGTGCAGTACGGAGAGTACGGCATCTTCTTCTTCTTTTCCAATTGAAGCCTTAAAGAAAGGCACTTTTATTGTATTTTCCATAATTCCTCTTTTTGTTGCGCGGTCTTTTGCGGTGACGGCCGCGGTCCGCGGTGCCGCGGGCTGTTACCAAAGCCGTGGGCTGTTACCAAAGCGATGGGCTGTTACCAAAGCCGTGGCCGCTTACCAAAGCTGTGGCCTCTTACCAGAACAGTGGCCTGTCACCAAAGCAGTGCCACCCGTCACAGTACAACCTTAGCCGAAGTAGCCATGTCAATCCGTGAACCGCTCGCTTCCTCCTGTGCATAGAATTCATCCAGAGTAGGAACAGCCTTCCTCAGAATCTCCACCAGAGCCTTCCTGTTGCGGTACAAGTCCGGCTTGTCCGGGCACCAGGTGCAAATCGGCTCAAGCTGTTCAAGCAGGCCTCCAAGCGTAAACGTCCTGGGAGGGATACTGTTGATGGTAAGAATCTTCTTGTAAGCCGTGGGGCTGGGATTTTCTTCCTTGAGCCACAGCGGCTCCACCAGCCGCTCGCCCCTCCTGCAGCCGATGAACTTTATCTCCATATCCTTGTAAGGCTCAAAACCGCTGAACCGGATAATCTGTTCCGCAAGGTCAATAATCTTTACAGGCTCCCCCATGTCCAGAAGATATGCCTGTCCGTTGACCCCCACGCCGCCAGTCTGAAGCACAAGTGAACATGCCTCGGGGATAGTCATGAAATAGCGCTCCATGTTCTTGTCCGTAACAGTCACGGGACCACCGTTTTGAATCTGCTCCATGAACATAGGCAGTATGGAACCACGCGAGCCAAGCACATTCCCGAATCTCACGAACATAAATGACTGACCTTCCCTGGTTCTGGCGCAGGCGTCCATCACAAGCTTTTCACTGAGCATCTTGCTCACACCGTAGACACTCACCGGATCAACAGCCTTGTCCGTGGAGATAAGCACAAATCTGCTCACTCCGCACTCAAGTGCCGCATCCAGCAGGTTTTTAGTGCCGAACACATTGTTTTCAATAGCGGCAACAGGGTTTTCTTCCATCATAGGAACATGCTTGTAAGCCGCACAGTGGAAAATCACATCGGCATGAGTGCGGGAAATTATATAGCGGACATATTCCCTGTCCTTCATGTCGCCGATAATCGGCACGACAGAAGCCTTTTCGCCGACCCCTTCATTCTGCAGCAGATGCAGTTCGCGGTAAATATTCACAATAGAGTTTTCGCCATGCCCAAAAAGATAAAGCCGTTCAGCCCCGCCCGACAAAAGCTGCCGCGCAAGTTCTGAACCGATGGAACCGCCAGCGCCGGTAATCAGGACACGCCGCCCCTTAAGATAGGAAAGACTCTCGTGCAGCGG
This sequence comes from uncultured Treponema sp., assembly GCA_946538875.1. The sequence goes on along the minus strand of CAMNHD010000074.1, from coordinate 837 downwards.
GATAATCACCGGAGTGCGCCCCAGAATGTCAAGCGGATTGATTTCACGCGCCTGCACAAGATGAGCCTTTCCGTCAATAACCTGGCTGATTGAAGGAAGAATCTTGATATGTATAAAGCCGTTGGCCTTGAGCACAGAATAAATCTGCCTGATTCTTTCAACCGGAGCCGAAGGAATAGCAATAATAGCCTGATCAATCGCAGTTACGCGGAGCAGGGAAGCTATATTATCGATCTTTCCCAGAACAGGAATCCCGTCAATCTCAGTTCCAGTAAGCTTCGGGTCGTCATCCAAAAATGCCGCCACAGAGCCGAAAATCTTTTTACGCTGAATATCCTTGGCAATCATCTGCCCGGCAAATCCGGCACCGATAATATAAAGACGGCTTTCAATATTCCCCATTTTTTCAAATTACAGGCAGGCCATGGCACTTACGCCAAAGAACCGCCCCCTCCCAAAACAGTTTTCTTCCATAATACCACTTCATTTCACTTTGGGCAACAACTAGATTCATTCCGCGTTTTTTTTGTGCACACAAATTTTACTAGAGTCAGTCACTTTAAGAACATTTTATATCTTTGTAAATCCGGGCCTTCCGGGCTCCCCTACGGTCGGTGCGCATACGCGCACGGCTTCCGCCCCCTCCACGCCCATGCATGTGCATTTTTATGCACCTGTATAAAAAATATAAACTGCTTGTTCAAAGTGCCGATAAGTAAGGAAGATGGTAGAATTCCGGGATTTTTTGAAGGGGTAGATTGTATGACAGGAAGAAGATTATTATTATCAGCATTACTTGTTCTCATACTTGGCGCAAGCTCAGCCTATTCCTCTTCC
>CAMNHD010000073.1 GCA_946538875.1 uncultured Treponema sp. | reverse complement strand
TGCCATTTTCAATCTCGTCAACAGGGATATCGTGAACTACGGACGTGTGGTTGGACTCTGAAAAATCACCATAATACAAAGATTCTACTTCCTCATGATTGTCTTCCCATTCAGCAACAGGCCATTCCTTGCACTCTTCGTAAGACAGTGAAGTGCACAAAGTGTGGACATAAACTGGAGCATCGGAAGAAATGGCAACTTTGTTTCCATAAACCCAAAAATTATCAAATTTTCCAGAACCTGGATCTCCAGTATAAAAATAATTTGGAGAACTATAATCGCCGCTATTTTTTACGAGAATCTTTACAAAAGAATTTTCTGTAAAAGGCATGGCTTCAGGGAAAGCAGCTGTGTAATCGTCAAAAACAGAAACCTGGTCCTCTTTTTTTGCATAAGTTTCAAAAATAGTTTCATTTCCCCACTGACCAGATGAATCCAATGTATATATAGTAAAAGTCCAACATCTATGGGTACTTGTTCCTTCTTGTGTAATCCAATAGACATTTTTTATTTTTATTTTCCAGTCGGAGTTATTTTTTGTATAAGATGATATTGCATGAATTTTATTATATGGTTCATTCACAAGATATTCATTTTTAGTCGTATTTCCAGAAACATCGCGCGCCAAATAATCAAATTTACAATAATATCCATTATAGTCATTTCTATTATAAAGCATGATATTGTCTTTTATATAGCTTGCAGGAATTATTAAAGAAAAACTGTTATTAGAATCCAGAATATATGTTTTCCCACCTATACCGAATATGCCGAATTCAGGACCTGACTCATAATCTGTCAGTTTTACAGTATAAGAGTCATAACTGATTCGATTAATATAAAGTGAAGGAGGCTTGTCATCATATTTTGGATCTGTTATCTTGCCCATGGTTATAGTCTTGGTGTCAGAAGACATTCCGTCTTTTATGCCATAAAAAGAGAAAGAAAAACTTGTAGATAAGTATAATTGATATGTTGATATTGAAATAAACGGATTATATTCATCAGTATCCTTTATGCATTTGTAACTACTTGAAGATCCATTGCTCCGTGTATATGTATAGTCACAATAAATGGCATCATAAATATCTGCATTTTCTATTTCAAAATTTATATTCCAGGATTGTTCTTTATCTGATTTTGTAATAGTCGGCTCGTTTGTTATTTCAGGAACTGAAGGTTTTTCATTTCCCAAAACAAGATGATATAATTCTCCACAAAGATTATTGCTACTAATACTATAATCACCACAAGGGAGCAACCAATAATCCCTGCCATCGTAAATTTTTGCAGTTTCATTCCACGGATCGACTATATCTTCACCAGAAAAAGATTCCTGTTCATCTTCTTTAAAAACCTGAATATACTTAGGCCCACCTGCTTTATTGAAAGAAATCAGCTTATATCCTGGTTTTTCAGTAATAGTCTTAATTGGCGGGTTGTAAGGAAACTGAAATTCTTTTTCGCCTGTAAGCCCAATATCATCAATGGCAATTATTTTTAGTTTAAAACCGGCAACACTTTCGACATCTAAATCAAGATTCCAGCACTGTTCCTGTTCGTCAAAATTTGAAAATTTTTCCTTTCTCTTTACTCCATTTTTGTCTTTATACTCAGCATAAACAGTAAAATTATCGCCGCCTACCACAGCATGACCATAAACAACTTCTGCAAGGTCTGAAGGCATCTGATCATAATAATAATTTTCACCATCATCTATGAACTTATAGATTTTAATATTCTTAAGATTACTGCTAAGAACATTCAAATCAGGATAATCTTTATTCCAATAAAGATTCCTAGGCATATTATATAGATACAGATCATGAAAATCGTAATATGTTCGTTTTATGACGCTTAAACTTTCTGCCTTGGAAGGGTTTGCGCATACATCATTCACAAAAACATTGACGCGGACAGCTCCTTCCTCAGAAACAAGACTATGCTTTATGCAAAATTCCGTATATCCGTTATCGTCGCTCACGAATTCTGCATTTTCTGAATTTTCGTCATAAGTAAACTCGTACAAGGAATCCTGAACCGCTTCGCTCAGCTGCCATTCATTCGTCCTCTGTTCGGTAAGCGTTACAGATTTTACTCCGCTTTCCGCATCATAAAAACGACCGTAAATATATATCGTACCATTGCTTCTGTTTCTGATTATTTCAGAAGTATGTTCCCATGTGTCGTCCAGGACATCTGTAATAAAGTCTTTTTGTGTGAATATCTGAGTTCCGTCAATCGTACCGGCAGTTTCAAGGGTAATTGGTTCTCTTGTGACAAAAAAAGTGTCTTTTACAGGAGGAGTCAGTTCCTCGTCGGGCTTGTACCGAACAGTAAAGGTGGAAAGTTCGCTTTCATAAAGAGGAATTGTAACACCTTCTTTTACAGCCGCTATTTCATTTCCAAAAGAAACTTTTATGTCGATGTGAATGGCATTCTGTTCATTTATAAATTTTATAAGCTGCTGTGTTTTTGGTATAATTTTTATGGTAGTTTTTGATTCATTCAGCACAGGGGCTTCAAAAAATGTGCTCATATTGAATGAACTATAGGTAAGCCTTATTTTTTCCGGCCCAAACTGAAAAAGACTTTCGCCTGCCGGAGTATTTTCATCTTCTACTGGAAGATTATAGCTTATTATGATTGGAGCATTTGCGTTTATACCATCAGAATAAAAATCGGGAGAGGTCGATGTGATTCTTGGTATGGCAAAACACACAGGGCGAATTAAAATATCATCCGCAGCCTTTGTTACTTTTGCCTTTATCCTATAAATGCCTTTATCTTTTTCTTCCTGCGATTGTTCCTGAACTGCAAATTCTATACAATCAGAGCGACTTTGGTTTTCATTGACAAAACTCACTGCTTCTAATATTGAAGAAGGATTTTTTATTGCATAATCCTGTGTATTAAGAATAAACTGAGTTTCAAAATCAAATCCAAAATGCGCTGCATAAGAATTTTCGGGATTTATTTTTCGCATCTCTTTAGGGCAACAAAACTTTATATTGACAATCTCTGCATTATTATACGCAATTGCATCTTTGAGTTCTTCGACGACAGCCCCGCCGTTCAAAAAATTCGTGCAGGAAGAAAGCAAAAAAGCTATAAAAATGAGTGCGTTTTTAAAGAAGTATCGACTATTCATTTGACACCTCCGATAACAATTCTTAAGGAATATTTTAACATAAAAAAACGATAAAAGGTAGGTCTCTTAAAAGAAATAAAAACTTTTTCTAATAATTGTCTTAAATTTATATTTTTTTTCGTAAATTCTAGTGGTCTTTTTGCAAAACTTATGGTAGACTTACAGAATATGGATTCTGTACAAACTTTATCAGGCTGTCCGATGCCGTGGGGCGCAAGTGTCCAGGCAGACGGAGTAAACTTTGCAGTTTTCAGCCGCAATGCAAGCCGTGTCCTCTTGAACCTCTACAAGAATGTGGAGGACAGTGAACCGTATGCGGTAATTTCTTTGAATCCTCAGGAAAACCGCACGGGCGACGTCTGGCACGTATTTGTCCCGGGCTTAAAGCCAGGTGCGCTGTATCTGTTCCAGGTGGACGGCCCGTTTGAACCAAGCCAGGGGCACCGCTTTGATGTGAACCAGCTTCTTTTTGACCCTTATGCAAAAGCTATAACACCTATTTCTGTTTTTCACAATCTTCCGCCTGACTACCGCACCCCTGTAGACAAGACCGATGTGGAACTTTCTTCCGGGAGACACCAATATCAGTTTCCAAAGTGCGTTGTAATCGACGACTCGGCATTTGACTGGGAAGGCGACAAGGCTCTCAACATCCCGACAAGCAGGACAGTCATCTACGAAACACACGTAAAGGGCTTTACTGCCGGAAAGGATTCAGGAGTCAAGAACCCCGGCACTTACGAAGGCTTTATCCAAAAGATTCCCTACCTCAAGAAACTGGGCATCACTTCCGTGGAACTTCTGCCGGTATTCGAATTCGACGAATTTGAAAACACAAATGTAAATCCCCGTACCGGCGAGCGGATGAAGAATTACTGGGGCTACTCCACAATTTCCTTCTTTGCGCCAAAGGCCGGATATGCCGCTGACAAAACCCCGGGCGGCTGCGTAAACGAATTCAAAAAACTCGTGCGGGAAATGCACAAGGCCGGCCTGGAAGTGATTCTGGACGTTGTGTTCAACCACACGGCAGAAGGCAACGAGCACGGCATAGCACTCAACTTCCGCGGCTTTGAAAACAGCGTCTACTACTCCCTTGTGGACGGTCACAAGGAATACTACATGAACTACTCCGGCTGCGGCAACACTGTAAACGCAAACAATCCTGTGGTTCACGATTACATAATTACCTGTCTGCGCTACTGGGTACTGAACTACCACATAGACGGATTCCGCTTTGACCTTGCATCTGTGCTGAACCGCAACACAGACGGTTCACTCTCAAAGATTTCAGCGATGGTCGACCACATAGCGCAGGACCCTATACTGCATTCCACAAAAATGATTGCAGAACCGTGGGATGCAGGCGGTGCTTACCAGCTGGGAGAATTCCCGGGCACAAGATGGTGCGAGTGGAACGACCGCTTCCGTGACGACATCCGTAAATTCTGGCGCGGAGACGACCATCTTTCTACCGCGGCCGCAACCCGCATAAGCGGTTCAAGCGACTTGTTCGGCTACAGAAGCCCTATAGTCTCAATTAATTACGTCACATGTCACGACGGCTTCACCATGAACGACCTTGTGAGCTACAACCACAAGCACAATGATGAAAACGGAGAGGAAAACCGTGACGGCAACGACTCCAACTGGAGCTACAACCACGGCTTTGAAGGCCCCACAAAAAATCCTTCCATAGAAAGGCTCCGCAACAAACAGATGCGCAACTTCATACTCACGCTGATGATTTCCCAGGGAACACCGATGCTGCTCGGCGGGGACGAATTCAGACGCGGTCAGCAGGGCAACAACAACGCCTACTGCCAGGACAACGACATCTCTTGGTTTGACTGGAGCATCTTTCCGCTGAATGACAGGCTGTTCACATTCACGCAGAGGGCAATTGCACTCCGCAAAGACCACGCCGTATTCCGCAGGGACAAATACTTCGCCACCATCAACGGCGTACCGGAAATCCAATGGTACAATGTGGCGGGAAGCAACCCCGACTGGAACGACATCTCCCGTTTCCTAGCATTTTCGCTGAGCGGGGAAAACTGCCTTAACGATGACGGGAAAAGTGACAATGACTTCTACATTGCCGCCAACACAGACCGGCACGATGCCATGGTCACACTGCCCACCCTTACAGGAGGGCGCAAGTGGTACCGCGTTGCCGACACTTCAATAGAAGGCGACGATGCAATAATGCCTACAGGACGGTTCGAGGAACTGTGGAGCCAGGGACGCTACGTCATCCCGGCCAGTTCACTGATTGTGCTGATAGCAAAGTAAAAAATTTTAACAAGGATATTAAGTTCTGCCAGGAGGAACAAATGAACTTTGATAAAGAGCAGTTCAAGAAGAATCTTGAAGGTCGTCTGCGCCGCCAATACGGCAAGGACATCACACAGGCCAACAAACACGACTTGTTTGACGCAGTTTCCGCCAGTGCACTGGAAATCATTATGCCTAACTGGATGGAGACCCGCCGCGCATACGAAGCCAAACCTCGTAAACAGCTGTACTACCTGAGCGCAGAATTCCTTATGGGACGCGCCATGAGCAACAACCTGATAAACTCAGGAATCAAGGAACAGGTTCTTGATGTACTCAAGGACATGGACATTGATTATGACCTTATCGAAGACGAAGAACCTGATGCCGGACTTGGCAACGGTGGTCTGGGACGCCTTGCTGCATGCTTCCTTGACTCACTGGCAACACTCCAGTACCCGGGCAACGGCTACGGTATCCGCTACGAATACGGTATGTTCGAACAACATATCATCGACGGCGAACAGGTGGAATTCCCGGACAACTGGCTCAAGCACCGCGACCCTTGGGAAGTCAAGAGAAGCGACCTTGCGGTGACTGTCAAATTCGGCGGACAGATTAAATACGGAAAGACTCCTGACGGCTCCGACCGCTTCTACATAGAAAATGCGGAGGAAGTCATAGCAACCCCGTTCGACATGCCTATCGTTGGCTTTGGAAACAACACCGTTAACACTCTGCGCCTCTGGCAGGCCTCCAGCCCCAACGGATTCGACCTGCAGCTGTTCAACGACATGCAGTACAACCGTGCAGTGGAACGCCAGAACAACGCCGAAAACATCAGCCGTGTCCTCTACCCCAACGACAACGGCCCTATGGGAAAGGAACTCCGCCTGCGCCAGCAGTACTTCTTTACATCAGCCTCGCTGCAGGACCTTGTGCACCACTTTGTGCTGAATGTGGGAACCGACTTCAGCCTCTTCCCTGACTATCACGTAATCCAGCTGAACGACACCCACCCGGTTGTGGCAATTCCTGAGCTGATGCGCATCCTGATGGACGAATACAATGTTGGTTGGGACAATGCCTGGTCCGTTGTCACAAAGACCTTTGCATACACAAACCACACCATTCTTGCCGAAGCCCTGGAAAAATGGCCTATTGAAATCTTCCAGAGACTGCTTCCGAGAATCTATCAGATTGTCGAGGAAATCAACCGCCGCTTTATGATAGAACTGCGCGCCAAATTCCCCGATGATTACGAAAAGCAGAACCACATGTCCATCATCCATGACGGAAAGGTCTACATGGGCTGGCTTGCCATACACGCATGCTTCAGCGTGAACGGTGTTGCCGAGCTGCACACAAAGCTGCTCAAGGAACAGGAGTTCAAGAACTGGAACGCAATCTACCCGGACAAGTTCAACAACAAGACAAACGGTGTCACTCAGCGCCGCTGGCTTCTCTGCTCCAACCCGGAACTTTCCAAGTTCATCACAGAACGCATCGGTCACGGCTGGGAAACAGACCTTACAAAGCTCAAGGGGCTTGAAAAATTCGCTGACGATGAAGAATCACTTAACAAGCTTGCCGCAATCAAGACTGACAACAAGGAGCGTCTTGCTGAATACCTCAAGCATGCACAGAATGAATTCCTTGATCCGGAAAGCATCTTTGACACCCAGGTAAAGCGTCTGCACGAATACAAGAGACAGCTGCTGAACATCTTCCACATCATGTATCTGTACAACCGCATTGTTGAAGATCCAAGCTTCAATCCTCCGTCACGCACATTTATCTTTGGAGCAAAGGCCGCTTCCGGTTACCGCCGCGCAAAGCAGATTATCAAGCTCATCAACACTGTGGCGGAAAGGATAAACAACGACA
>CAMNHD010000072.1 GCA_946538875.1 uncultured Treponema sp. | reverse complement strand
GTCGCGGCAGGTCTTGCAAAGCGCGCAGAAATTGAAATTGCATACGCAATCGGTGTGGCAAGTCCTGTTTCCATCGCAGTCGACACATTCGGTACCGGGACTGTCAGCAATGCAAAGATTGTTGAAATCATAAACAAGGTCTTTGACCTCCGCCCGGCAGCAATCATCAAATCACTCAACCTTCGCCGTCCAATCTACAAAAAGACTGCCGCTTACGGTCACTTTGGCCGCAGCGATGCAGACTTCACTTGGGAAAAGCTGGACAAGGTGGAAGCCATCAAGGCAGCACTTTAAAAAAATTATTTAAAAAATACAGTTCATCCGCCGGGGTTGTGCCACCTTTTGGGAAAAGATCCAGCACAGCCCCGGTTTTTGTGGCACTACAAACAGCAGACAATCTAAGGAGAATACCATGGCAGACGGAATCGACTCAGAATGGAGAAAAAAGGAAGAGAGTTATCAGGAAATCATAAAGAAGTATCCTGACGTATCACGTTTTATCATCACACAGCTGGACGTCCAGCGCAGAGGTGTTGAATACACAGACGCCGCACTGGCAAAAGTAAACCCGGAAATTCATCAGGTCAAAACATACAAGGAAGGCAAAGTCGCTCCAGGCTCACTGCTTCTGCGCGACGGAACAAGCATAGTCACAAACTTTTCATTCGCAAGTGACAAGCGCACCCAGAACAAGAGAGACCCTTACACAGTTGATGTGGTCGACGGAAAGACTGTCCTTGTTGACCAGGACACAGTGATAGAAGAAGTCTTCTATTGGGAAAAGCCAAAGTTCTACGGCAAAAGAACAAGCCGCGGAACACTTATGGAAACAGTTGTCACAGGACGTCCTCAGCGCTTTACCGTTGATGTGAACAAATACTGCCACTTCTGGGACAAAGGCGGACAGGGCTGCAAGTACTGCGGTATCGGAGCAGCAGGAGCCAAGTTCAAGGGACTTCCCACCGAACAGATAAACTTTGACGACCTTGCCGAAGTCGCAGTGGAAATTGCAAAGGAAAAGGGTCGCTACACAGGCGTGATTCTTACCGGAGGCAGCATACTGAGCGGAGACGAACTTCTTGACGATGAGCTTGAAGCCTACATCAAGGGACTCAAGGCAATCGGCAGCGTAATTTCAACCCGCCGTTTCCCAAGCCAGGTGAACAGCACCGCAATGAGCCGCCGCCAGCTGGAACGCCTTTACAACGAGACAGGCCTTTCAAGCTACACCACAGACCTTGAAGTATTCGACGAAAAAGTCTTCAACTGGGTATGTCCTGGAAAAGCTGCCTATATTCCCTACAAGGAATGGAAGAACAGGCTCTACAATGCAGTGGAGATTTTCGGAAAGGGACAGGTCAACACAGGAATAGTAAGTGGCGTTGAACTTGCAACTCCAGGCGGATTCAAGACAGAAGACGAAGCCCTTGCCGCAGACTTTGAACAGGGAGAAGAACTTACATCCCACGGCGTAGGCCTCAAGCATGATGTCTGGAATGTGGTGCCGGGTTCCATCTTCTTCAATCAGAAAACTCCGTCACTGGATTACTATGTGCGCCTGACCAAAGGATTCTACGAACTGAACAAAAAGCATGGAATCAGCACAGAGATGGACAGCTACAGAAAATGCGGAATGCACGCAAACATCAACCTTGACCGCGTGTAATCACATTCAACAAAAACGGAGAATACCATGGCAAATAAAGAAGAACTCAAGGCGCTTAATGCCCAGCTAAAAGAAATAATTTCAAATCCTTCAACCGTTGCAGTAATTTCTGCAGTCGGAAAAGACGGAAACTTATATACTCAGGTATCCAGCAAACTGCAGGCAGTTTCTGACACAAGACTTGCATTCTGGGAACTTCTCGAAACTTCTCAAGTACACAAAAACATTCTGTACAGTCTGTGGTTCGACAAAACTGTTGTCCTAACGCTGATTGCTCCAGACGGAACAAACTATGTGGTAAACCTGAAACCTTACCAGGCACTGATTGCCGGTCAGGATTTCGAATCCTACTACAACCAGGCCCTTGAAGAATTCGGCGAAGACACAGACCTTTCAACAATCTGGTATCTGGACGTTCTTTCGTACACAGAAGAAAGCTATCAAGTTGCAAGAAAACGTGAAAGGGAAGAACATCCTTACCTCACCCACTTTGACCACATCGTAAAAAAAGCGTAAGGGGAGGCCTCAATGAAATCAACTAAAATAATCACAGCAGGCCTTGCGATTCTGCTCCAGATTGCGCTTCTTCCTTCATGCGCAAAAAAGACCCAGGAAAAGCCTCTTAACTCTGCAAAGGAAATCCGCATTTCAAATGTGGACAATTACTTTCCTATAATTGTGGCCGCAAAGAAAGGCTTCTTTGACCGTGAGTTCAATCCGGATGTAAAAGTCATTCACAGAACAATTTCCAGCGGCGCCTCCCTCATGGAAGCAATGACCGCCGGAGAAGTTGACATTGCCGCCTGCGGAGACATGCCTGTTATACAGTCAAGGAACAACGGGTTTGACGTAAAAATCATCTCCACGTTCTTCCGATCGGTAGAAGGCTACAAACTCATCGCAGCAAAAGATTCTGGCATCCACTCAATCAAGGATCTGCGCGGTAAAAGGGTTGCCGTCATGGCAGGAAGCACCACCCACAAACTGCTTCTCAAATTTCTTGAGTCCGAACAAATGACCACTGACGACATTGAGCTTCTGTTCCTCAAGACAAACAACCAGCTCGCCGCCTTTGTTGCAAACACAATAGACGCAGCCTGTTCCCAAGTTCCACAGGCAAACCAGGCCATAGACAAGACAGGCGCTTACGAAGTCCTCAACGCAAAGGGTTACGACAACATAATGACTGTTGTTTCCGGACGCAACAAATTCCTTTCGGAAAACCCTGAGTATGCCGTTAAGTTTTTCCGTGCACTATTTTTGGCAACTGAATGGATAAAGGACAATCTTGACGAAGCCATTCAGATTATGATTGACGAAACCGGCGGCTCTTACGACAACCTCAAGCTTTACTACAACACACGCACCTACACCTACATTGCGGACCAGGAAGCAAAGGAAGCCATTGCCGACACAATCAAGTATCTGCACGCTCAGAAAACTATCAGCAGAGAGATTCCCGCTGACGAAATCTTTGCACCGGAATACCTCGAGGCCTACCACCAGCGCTACGACCGCTAAGGAGAAGCCATGGATTCTTATTACCGTTCAAACAAAGTGGTAGAAAGAATTATCCTGGTTGGCGCACCTGTTCTCCTGATTGCCCTCTGGCAGATTTTAGGAGATGCAGGTGTCATCAACGGTATAATTGTTCCCACTCCCCTTCGCATAGCGCAGTGCTTTATCTCGCAGTTTGCATCCGGCAAGCTTGTACGAGACATAGGCGCAAGTATTTACCGCGTGCTTATGGGCTTTTTTGCAGGAAGCATTGCAGGTCTTGTCCTTGGAATTCTCTGCGGACTCAACAAAAAAATCAACAGCGTATTTGCTGTCGTCTTTGGTGTGCTCCGGCCTATTCCGATGATTGGCATGGTTCCGCTGATGATTCTGTGGTTCGGAATAGGCGAAACCTCAAAAATAATCGTCATTGCAATCGGTACCTTCTGGAGTGTCAGCATGAATACACAGAGCGGCATTGCAAACGTCAGCGGACATCTGTTTGAAGTTGCCCGTCTGCTCAAAAAAAGCAAGCTGGTGGTTCTTACCCAGATAGTAATTCCTTCGGCAATTCCGTCCATTTTTACCGGTCTGCGGCTTGGTATCAGCATGGCGTGGAAAACTGTTCTGGCAGCGGAAATGCTTGGAGCCACAAAGGGTATCGGTCACCTGATTGAATATGCCCGCGAACTTGCGCAGCCTGACAAAATGTTCGTCGGTCTTCTTTCCATAGGACTCATCGGACTTCTTGTAGATTCAATAATTCTGGCAATCCAGAAAAAACTGATCTACTGGCAGTAACTTTTTACGGACAAACTTATGGCAAACGATTTATTGGTTATAGACGAAATTGAAAAATCTTTTCAACTCAAGGACAGCACTGTCAACGCAATTGACAAGGTAAGTTTTTCTGTCCGCGAGGGAGAATTCGTAAGCATAGTCGGAGCAAGCGGCTGCGGAAAAAGCACCATGCTCAGACTTATTGCCGGTTTGGAACAGCCTACAAGCGGTTCAATCACACTGCACGGAAACAAAATCACAGAACCTTCACTGCAGGTGGGAATGGTATTCCAGGAAAGCAGACTTTTCCCCTGGGCCTCAATCCGTTCCAACATAGAATTCGGTATTTCCTACAAAGCGGACAAAAAACAAAAGCAGCAGGATGCCCAAAAGTTCATCAACCTGGTGGGACTGCAGGGCTTTGAAAAAGCTCTTCCCAAGCAGCTTTCAGGAGGAATGCAGCAGAGGGCAGCAATTGCCCGTGGCCTTATCAACAATCCCGAGATTCTTTTGATGGACGAACCCTTCGGGGCACTGGACGCAATCACCAGAATCAACATGCAGAACGAAACCCTTCGTATCTGGCAGGAAGACAAAAAGACAGTCATTCTTGTAACCCACGACATTGATGAAGCCATCTACCTGAGCGACAGAATTATTGTTCTTTCCAGCAGACCCGGCCGCGTAAAGAAAATTATTTCTGTGGATCTGCCCCGTCCCCGCGACAGGTCCAACCAGGAGTTCATACGCATCCGCAAAGAAATCTACAAGGAATTCTTTGAAGACTCATCGCTTGACGTGAATCTGGAATACTATTTGTAAAAAGACTGCAGTCCGCTTCCGTGGATTCTTAACATTATACAGGAGAAAATGACTTATGGATGAAAACCTTCGAAAAACAGTAATTATCCGGAAAAATCCTCTTAATCAGGAAAAAGCCCTGTCTGAAATTTCCGAACTTGTCCGCTCAATAAAATTCGGTTCTCTTACAATCCATATTGAAGACGGAAAAATTATTCAAGTGGACAAAAACGAAAAAATCAGATTCGGAAAATAGGACTTTTACTGAATCGTCAAGTTCATCCAAATCATCGTGAACCATTCCGTGCCTCACTCAAGAGGTTCGGGATGGTTCTTTCCGCATAGCAGAAGGAGAAAAACTGTGTCTGAAAAATTCTTTACCGCAGCGGTCGTCAGTGCCTTGGAAAAAGAAAACAATTTTGTAAGCGAGTATCTTGCAAAAAAGCCGGACTGGTCTTTTACAGACGGAGCATTCCAAAACCAAAAGCTAAAGCTCAGGCTTCATGTTGTCACCTTCGGGGTTGGAAAAGTCAACGCAGGAGCCGGAACAGCAGAAACCATTCTAAAACTTTCGCCTGACTGTATCGTGAACATAGGACTTGCCGGAGGTTTTGCAAAAGGGGCAAAGCGGGGAGACATGGTAATCGGTACGGAATATGTCCAGGTTGATTTTCATCCTTACAAAAAAGAAAACATAAGTCCTATAAATCCAAGTCCTTCGTGGTATGTGGAGCTGAGCGAAAATGCGGCCAAGTCATTCGGGCTTACTTATTTTTCCGGAAAAATCGCAACCGGTGATTTTTTCCTTCATGACAATGAAACTAAAAGACAAATCCAAAATGATTATTCGCCTGTCGCCTTTGACATGGAAAGTGCGGCAATCGCGCAGACTGCAACACACTACGGCACGCCGTTCATTTCTATCAGGACATTCAGCGACCTTGCCGACAACAATGCCGTAGAAAGCTGCGGCCTGGGAGAAAAGCCTCTTCAGGAAGAAGTCCCTGTACAAAACAGGAACGTGCTTGTCGCCGTCAGATTTTTAGAGGAACTGGCTGCCCGTAATGCTTCTTCATGAACCACGCGTAATACAAGGCGCATAAGACATTTCCAAAGAACCAACCGAATGCAAAAGCGGCTCCAACCCAGTAAAAACTCCGGGTAAGAGCCATTGCTACCGCAAGATATATCTGCCTCAGCACCACAAACGAAAACAGAATAATGAACATAGGCATCTTGGCTTCGCCCATTCCCCTGAGCGCACCGCCGAACACCTGATTCCATCCCCGGATAATGCACGCCGCGCTGGAAACACGAATCACATATGTTCCGTAGTGAACCACTCCCGGATCCCTGTTGAACAGTCCCACAATAAAAGGCGCAAATACAAAAAGACTAAATCCCAGCGTCACCGAAATACATTCATTCAATCTGATGGCGACCTTTGTTCCCTGCCTCAGCCGGGGAATATTGTCAGCACCAAAATTCTGTCCCGCAAAAGTCTGAGAAGCCATTCCAACACTTGCAACAGGCAGAAAAATCACCGTGTCCATCTTTTGAAAAATCGCCCAACCTGCCATTGCATCCGCCCCAAAGTAATTCACATATTTCTGGACAAAAACATTTGAAATCGCAGTAACAGACATCTGCACCGCCGTAGGAAATCCCAGTTTAAGAATCTGACCAAAAGTAAAACTGTCTATCTTCAATTTGCTGAGTTCAACTTTATAAAGTTCGTCAGTTCTGAACATCACCACAAGAATCAGCAATGCAGAAACCGCTTCGGCAATCACGGTACCGACAGCAACACCTTTCACTCCCCAATGAAAAACCAGAACAAACACAATGTCCAGAACTATATTCACTATTGTGGAAGCAATCAAAAAGTAGAACGGTCGCCTTGAATCCCCCATCGCCCGTAAAACAGCCGCACCCATGTTATACAAAAGGAGAAATATTATTCCGCCAAAATAGATTTGCATATAAACCAGGGCCTGCCCAAAAACCTCTCCCGGTATCCCTAGAACCTGTAGCATCAGCGGACTCAACAAAACCGCCACACCGGAAAGTATCGTTCCGAACAAAAAAGTTCCCGCAACAATTGAATGGACGGCTTTTTTCAGAAGGTCAAAATTCCTTGCTCCAAAATATCTTGCAATCACAGTTGTGCATCCTGTGTAAAAGCCGTTGAAAAATCCGACAACCAGCATGGTCAGTGCGGAAGTGGTTCCTATTGCGGCCAGAGCCTCCTTGCCGGCAAAGTTTCCCACAACAATACTGTCCACTGTATTGTACAGCTGCTGAAAAAGGTTACCTGCCAGAAGCGGAACAGTATATCTCACCAGCAGAGGAAGAATTCTTCCTTCCGTCATATCCAGGATCTTGCTTGTTTCCTTCATTTTTCCTCCACAAAAAAAGTCCCAAGGCTCAATTTGCCAAGGGACCTCCGGTTGACCAGTCAGTCAAAATTGCATGATTTTTAGGGAATTCTGGGCATCTGCCAATAAGCAGCGCCTAAACCATTCTAAAGAAAACTACTGCCTCAAGTCAATACCTATATTTCATACCTATTTTATAAGCAATTATATT
>CAMNHD010000071.1 GCA_946538875.1 uncultured Treponema sp. | reverse complement strand
CGCCGATATGCTTAAGCCTTGGGGAGCTGTGTTCCCATGGTATACCGAACTTGCCGAACAGGATGGCTTTGCCGCCACGGTGCTGTACAGGCTGTACCGGTCTGCGGATTACAGTCTTCAGAGCGGAGACCAGATCAGGGATTTTGCGGGGCGGTTCAACTGGAAGCGTTTTGTCCCTCTATGCAGGAAACTCAGCAATCAATGGCTTGTTGACGGAACTCGTGTGGTACAGGCTATAGCTGCCGGAAAATTCAAAAAAACGGATCTTGGAGAGCAACTGGTGGAATAATTGTACTCTTTTGGTGTATAATGTTTTCCATGCAGATTAAAAATGTGGGCTTTACTACGCTTGCGCTTCTTGTCCTTGGAACAGCATTTCTTGTTTCCTGCAGGGGAAAGGGTGCGGTGGAAAAGGTTCTTCCGGAAATAAAGAGTACTCAGAAAAATCATCTATGGTATTGTTTTGACGAAAACGGTTTTGTTCAGACAGAAGGGCCTCAGCTTTCTCCCCAGGTTTTGGAAAAGCCGTGGACCGAGGCTGTAAGAATCTCCAGTGCTGCATCTGCGCCTGTCACGCTTGACGGAAAGGACAGGGGATACGCCCTGGTGAACGGTCTGGGAATGCTGATGTTCACTGAGCAGGGAATCCAGCTGCAGAAGGACACATCAATTTTCTCCGGGGTAACCGCAGACTCCATGGTGTTCAGTAATGACAGGCCTGTGTTCTATCTGTACCGTTCTTCGTTCTTTAACAAGGCGGCGGAAAACGGTCAGCTTGTTACGGTCCAGCCTTCAAGGCCTTTTCTGGTGGAACTGAATCCTGAGGCAAAGGTGTTTTTTCCTCTTGTGACATACAGCAATTTGAATCTCGCCGATGATGCAGACATAATAGGTTATTTTTGGGACGGAAAGACTTGGGCGTGCAGTGCAAAGCGCATACTGAGCGACCGGGTGGAATTCTCTTATTTTTACTGGGTGCCTGATGTGCCGATAACCGACATGTCTCCGGCTTTGTCCTCTTTGGGAAAGAATTCATTCAGGCCTTCAAGCGAGGACGATTTCCGCGCGCTTAATATGCCTAAGCTTTTTTCACAGGCGCCTGACGAACTTAAGGGGCTGCTTGCTTCCATCCCTGCTGATTACACAGTGTCAGTTTTGTGGCGGGACGGTTCCGGGACAACCCCCGTGCTCTATTACCAGCAGGGAACCGGTACTGCTCCGCTTGAAGCCTGTGGTGCTCTGGTGCCGGGCTGCGGATATTCTGTGGCGGTATTCTCCGATGGTACCACTTATATTGACACTAAGGAAAAGAAGTTTGCGTTCAGGCTTCCGCTTTTACCTGCGGGTTACTCTTACGGTGAGTTTGCACTTGCCGCCGACAAATTGTATGTGGCATGGGAACAAAGCTCCTTCTACAAGACCGGCAGAAGCGGTTTTATAGAAGTGAGCCTTCCTGATGTGATTAAGATGGTTCAGTAGGAAGCTTTTGCAAGCATTGCGATGTTCGGTACTGTGGACTCCTGATGCTTTATGTACAGGTACTTGAATGGGTGGATGTCCAGTGCGTTGGGTTGCCATCCGCCGATAAGTGTAAGGTCGATTATGTGTAGCGAAATTTGGTGACCGATGGGGATGACTTCGCCCTGGTCCAAAAGCAACTGCTCGGCCTTTGCAAGAGTCTTGTTGTGGTCACCGGTATTTTCTGCGCGTGCGGCGCTCAGCAGAAGTTCGTCGTATTCGGAATTCTGATAACCGGCGATGTTCAGCGATGAGGTTCCGCGGAATAATTCCAGGAATGCCAGAGGATCAGCAAAATCTCCAATCCATGAGTATGTGAACAGGTCGGCGTTCCAGTCCGGAATTGAAGCGTTGTAGCGGTTTGACGGTGTTGCCTCTATCTTTAAGTCCACGCCAAGAGGTTCCCAGGCTTTCTTTAGTATCTCAGCATTTTTACGCATGTATTCTGACTCTGGTATAGCGAATACAAGTGGTATTTTTTCATCAGGACTTAGACCTGCGCCTTCCCGTGCTGCCTTCATCAGTATAAGTGCATCGTCCTGGTCGTAGTCGTCGCGCCCCTGAACCTTTGGGTAACCGGCAAGCGGATAGACAAGTGTTGTGGCTGGCACGGAATAGTCCTTGCGCAGTTCTGCGTAGGGAATTGCCTCCAGCAGTGCCTGACGGAATTCAGGCTTTGACCAATATGAGTTCCCTGATTTAAAGAAGAGGAAGGTTGTTCCGAACAGAGCGGATATGTGCAGGGAGTCCTTGTTCAGTATGATGTGGACATCTGCGTCTCCGGTTATCCAGTCGGCACTTCCTGTGTTGAACATGTGGGCATTTTCCTTTGTGTCGTCGCTCTGGATTATGATGATGCCTGGAAGCTGTACTTCAAATGCATCGCGGTACTTCGGGTTCTTTTTAAGCACGAGTTTCGAGTCGGCGTATGACTCAAGTGTAAAGGGGCCGCTGTAAACACCTTTTTTGGTGCTTGTGGCGGTGAATGCGCAGTGGCACAGAATGCGCGGAAGATGTTCCGTGGGTTCATCCAGGTGGACAATCAGGGTGTTGTCTCCGCGTACTGAAATGCGCACGTCTTCGGCAGAACCCTGTCCCGTGCGGTAAGCCTTTGCCCCGCTTATGCAGTCTATTAGAGAAGCAAAAGGTGCTCCCGGTTCGGAAAGCAGGGCAAGCCATGAGTCCTTGAATGTCTGGGCAGTGATAGGGTCTCCGTTGCTGAACGTGGCGTCTTTGCGGATGGTGAATGTCCACCGTTTTTTGTCGCGGGAAATTTTGTAACCTGTACACAAAGCGTAGGTTGGATCCAGATTTGCGGGGTCGTAGGAAAAGAGACCTTCGTACAGCCCGGTGAGAATCTGGGCTTCTGTGTTGTAGCTCGCAGTGTGGGGGTTCAAGTCGTAAGGAAACACACTGTCCATTATTGTCAGGTACCGCTGCTCCTCTGGCTTGGGCAGATTGTCTCCCTGATTCTTGGGTTTTGCAAATGTGCAAAGCACAGAACTGAAAACTAAGCCGACTGCAATTAAAACTTTGGTACCGGAAAATTGTGTCATACGGAAATTCCTAACTTCTTCATCTGTTCCTTTTCTTCTACCAGGGAAGTATATTCCGCACGGTATTGATTGGCCTTGATGAGTATGTTCTTTAGTGTGGCGAGTTCCACTTTAATGCCCTTAATCTTTGAGCGTTCAAGTGTGTCCACGTTTGCCTTGAAGAATTCATCCAGTGCACCGAGCACTACCTGGAGGCGGCTGTTTTCGGCCATCTGCTTGTTCAGGAAGTCCAGGAGCGCTGCGTCCTGCTGCGCATTTATGCGGTTGAATCCAGGGGTATGCTTTACTGCAATGGTGGAGTAATACTTTGAGCGCTTGGTAAGGTTTGCCACGAATTCAGTGTAGTTGAGCTTTTCCTTGTGCTTCTGCTCAGTGGTGTGGTCTACAATTGTTATGTTGTATTCCACTTCTGGTTCGGAAATGCCGAACATCTTGCGCAGAAGCCGCAGGAATTTGTCCTTGAACGAATTGTGTCCGCTCTGGAGAACAGTATTGTTGTTGTTGATTTTTTCTATTATATTGTCGTACTGCTCATACATTGTGGCGACAAAGCGGATTGCTTCCACCAGCATTTCGTGGGTGTCAACTTCGTTCTGTTTGCTTGAAGCCTTCTGCTGTGCAATCTGAAGCTTGTCAAGAAGCTCGTTCTGGAGCTTGACTTTTGTGGGGGATGTTTCCTCTGCAACAATTTCGTCGACAAGTTCTGCGGAAAAGGTGCGGCGCGGCATTCCCTGGGCAAACAGCCTCTTGATTTCTGCCTGAAGTGCGGCCGGGTCTGTCATTTTGCTCTGGTCAAAGGATTTGTTTCCTATGACGTTCTTGCGGATGTCTGCCTTGTAACGTTCACGGAGAAAGTCGGCAAGTGCCTTGAGGTTTGCGTTGATTTCTGCGATTGAAGACTTTGCCTTGCTCAGGCTGTCGGTAAGCATTGCCATCTGGAGTGGCTGCGCACCGGTTTTAAGATCATTTACGCAGGTTGCAAGTGAGCGTGTGTTTATCTTTGAGGAGTTTGGCGTGAGATTGCTCCAGTTGAACGTGTTGTTCAGAGCTGTGAGCTTGTGGATCTTGTCAAGGTTAAGCTGCTCCACGGAAAACTTCATGTAGTTGCAGATAAAGTCAAGCATGCTTTGGTAATCGCTGAAACGGATTCCGAGCTGCTGGGAACGGTCGCTGTCATTGAACGGAGAGTCATCCGGCGGAACAACAGAGGAAATTTTCTTGTCTTTTTTGTAAGGATCCGGAGTAATCAGGGACTTTTTTACGAGCGCATCGAACAGGTTGTTTACGCAAGTAATGTGCAAACGGTATGCTTCCTGTGTCTTGGGCAAGAGGAAGGTGTCGAACCACTGTGTTTTGGCTTCTACTGCGGCTATTACTTTAGAGTTAAAATCTTCATTACTTGTATCCATAATAATATTATGCCCCATTTATTCAAAGTCAACCACTGGAAAATCGAATTTTCTGCGGTTTTTTTTGAGTTTTCAGCCTTTGTCTGAAAAAACTACTCTTCTTTATCGGTATTTTACCAATATGAGTTGAATTTTCATTTAAAAAGTACACTGTAGATTGAATTTGCGGGGGAAAAGTTGTGCGGCTTGTGAACCGCCTTTGCCGGACAGGTGTTCCGTAGAGTTGAGACCTGCTCCGGCTGTGCTTGATGAGACGCGGTTTTACTCAGATTCAGCAGATTACTACTGAATTGTCTGTGTGTGAGAAAGGTGCAGGGATGTATTTGTCAGCTTCCCAGTCATTTTCCCAGTGCTTTCCGTCCAAAAGGTAGCGGAACTGATATTCCTTGTCTGCCTCCAGCTTGAGCTTTACTGAGAATGATCCGTCCTTTGCATTCTTTTTGAGCGGTGTTTCTGTGCTGCTCCAGCTGTTGAAGTCTCCGGCGATGGTAACTGTTTCGGCTCCGTGGGCGGCTTCCTGTTTTACAGTGAAGGTAACGTTACAGAATTTCTTGTCTTTGGTGTAAGATTTCTTTAAAGGCATACATACACTCCTTTTTTCTATGCATTTATTATTTGCCTACAGTTGCATCATAAGCATAAAATAGTATATACCTTTTTGAAAACTTAGTCATTAGTTTTTTGTAAAATTTAAGTCAATTTTTGTATTATTTAGGAAAACTTCCGTGCACTTAAAAACTTAAGTTTTTGGAGGTTCCCATATTGTTAAAAGGTGCGCAAAATAGTAAAGTGTGGATGAAAAACATTGCCAAGAGGTTAGCTATTATGGAAAAGAATCACTATCTTTTTACTTCCGAGTCTGTGGGTGAAGGTCATCCCGACAAGGTTTGCGATCAGATTTCAGATGGTGTTCTGGATGAATGTCTGCGTCAGGATCCGGAGAGTCATGTTGCCTGCGAGACTTTTGCATGTCAGTCGGCAATTATTGTTGGCGGCGAGATAAATACTCATGCCGATGTCAACGTTCAGGAACTTGTGTCAAAGGTTGTGGAACGTATCGGTTATAACAATCCTGATTATGGTCTTGACTACAAGTCCATGGCGGTTCTCAGCATGATTCATGCCCAGTCCAGCGACATCAAGCAGGGTGTTGACGGTGAAGGCCTTGCTGAGTTCAAGGGACAGCAGGGTGCCGGTGACCAGGGAATGATGTTCGGTTTTGCCTGTAGGGAAACTCCTGAACTGATGCCTGCCCCGATTATGTATGCGCACCAGCTTATGCTCAAGTCTGCACAGATGCGCCGCAGCGGTGACTACAACTGGTTCCGCCCTGACGCAAAGAGCCAGGTTACCATTGAGTATGAAGGTCACAAGCCTGTGAGAATCGACACTGTTGTTCTGTCACAGCAGCATGACCCGGGGATCCCGCATGGGCAGATTAAGGAAACTGTTGTGGAAAAACTTATTAAGCCTGTGCTTGAGCCGACCGGGCTTCTTGACTCTTCCACAAAATTCTTTGTGAACCCTACCGGGCAGTTCTGCATAGGCGGTCCTGTCGGTGATTCCGGTCTTACAGGACGCAAGATAATCGTGGACACTTACGGCGGCATGGGACGCCATGGCGGCGGAGCATTCAGCGGAAAGGATCCTACCAAGGTTGACCGTTCTGCGGCTTACATGGCCCGCTACATTGCAAAGAATGTGGTTGCGGCAGACCTTGCCGAGCGTTGCGAGATTCAGCTGGCCTATGCAATCGGCGTACCGTTCCCGGTCAGCATAATGGCCGAGACTTTTGGCACTGCAAAGATTCCTGAGGAAAAGATTGTTGAAGCGGTTAAGCAGGTGTTTGACTGCACTCCAAGCGGAATCATTTCCACTTTGAACCTTAAGAGGCCTATTTACAGTGCAACAGCCGCTTACGGTCACTTTGGACGCAGCGAATTCCCGTGGGAAAAGACAGACAAGGTTTCTGCCCTGCAGAATGCTGTGAAATAAGCTGTACTGCTGATGAGACTGCTTGACGAAAAGCAGGTTGTGGAGGTGTTCGAGCGGTTCAGGAAGAACAACCCTGAACCTGCCACTGAACTTGTGGCGCCGAATCCTTACTGCCTGCTCGTTTCTGTGGTGCTGAGTGCCCAGGCCACAGACCGTTCCGTGAACAAGGCCACTGAGCCTCTATACCGCATTGTAAAGACCCCGGAAGAGATGCTTGCTCTGGGGAAGGACAGTCTTGTCTCTTATATAAAATCCATAGGTTTGTACCGGACCAAGGCTGACCATGTGATGGAACTGAGCCGTATGCTGGTGGAGCGCTTTGGCTCAAAGCTTCCCCGGAGCAGGGAAGAACTTATGTCTCTGCCCGGCGTGGGGCGGAAAACAGCGAATGTTATTTTGAATGTGGTGTATGGCGAGCCAGTGATGCCGGTGGATACCCACTTGATGCGGATCTGTCCTAAAATCGGACTTGCCGAAGGTGAGACTCCGCTTGAGGTGGAGAAATCGCTGGTTGAGCGTATCCCTGCCCGGTATATGAACCATGCCCACCACTGGCTTATTCTGCACGGGCGTTACGTGTGCACGGCCCGTTCCCCAAAATGCGGTGAGTGTCTTATCGCGGATATCTGTTTGAAAAATCTCTAAGCGACATGGACGGCGCGTTAGCTGTTGCAAATTTATACTAGCCCCGATTGTAGGGGGTGCCCTGCACGCCGCCGCGCAAGCGGGGGCCGGAGCGTGAGCGTAGCCCCGGAAAGCGGGTGGTGCGGTGTGGTAAACTCCCGATTTTAGCCTGGACGCGGGCTGTGGACTGAGGTGTGTGCTACAGATGAATCACCAGGTAAAGCCTATGCCGAAAGAGAATTTGTGGC
>CAMNHD010000070.1 GCA_946538875.1 uncultured Treponema sp. | reverse complement strand
CAAAACTGCTAGTGAGGAGATTGAGATTACTGTAAAGGAGCCTGTTGCTCCTGCTGATTTTGAAATCTCTTTCAGCAATACAAACAATTCTTATGTATACAACGGTTCTGGAGTCTATACACTTACCATTGCAGATGCTAATGATTCGGAATGGGGAAATCAGATTTTCATCAAGAATCCTAACAAACTTGCAGGAGTAGCAAAAGGAGACCTTGTACTCGCAACAATCACTGTAAAGTCTGACAAGGCAATCAGTACATTCTTCTTCAAGAATCAGTATAATGGCGGTAACTACTCAGGACAGGATACTTCAAAGGCTCTTGAGGCCGATACAGAAACTGTTTTCCAGGTTGTAGGAACTGCAGCAGATGATTACGACGATTCAAGCTCTTATGTAATTGCCCTTCGCGGAAATGCTGCTGACACAACACTTGTAATCAGCAACATTAAGTCAGAAGTTCTGAAAGATTATGATGTTACAAGTGTTTCTATTGAAGCCACTCCTGCTTCAATTAGTGCTGGTGAAAAATCAACAATCACACTTAAAGACCAGTACGGAATTGCTATTGCAGATGCAACTTATGCAATTACCTCTGCCGACCCAGTTGCAACTCTTGCAGGAAATGTTCTTACCGCGGGGGATACAGCAGAGACCGTAACCGTAAAGGCAACTTATGGTGACTTTGAAAAGGCTGTTGATATTGTGATTTCTGCAGAAAAAGATTATGCAAAATATTGGGCTCCTTCAATTACAACAGAAGGTGCTTCTGCTCCAGCAGATTATTTCAGTATTTGGGCTAACCTTGGTTGGGTAGATGGTGGTTATGTACATCTTTCTGATATGACAGCAAGTGCAACTGGTGCAGCTTTGACCCAGACAGTGGATAATTTCTGTTGGTTCGGTACACAGATCTGGTACGGTGTAAGTGCCGCAAGCAACTTCTCATTCAAAGTAACTTCAACTGTTGCAGGAGACATTACAATCAACTCAACTGTTTATACTCTTGAAGCTGATGTTGCAAAAGAAATCACTCTCGAAGGTGTAACTGGAAAACTTGCAATCCAGCTTGGAACAGAGACCCCGGCAACGCTGCTCGGAGACTGTACCTTCACAATCAGTGACTTTAGCGTAACAAAAGCAGAGTAATAAACTCTAGTCTTTTCTCGAAAGTCTAACCTAAACAAAAAGCCCTTCATTCCATAACGGAGTGAAGGGCTTTCTATTTTATAAAAAAAACAAGAACTGATTCCAAATTATTTTTTCAATTCTACCAGTTCCTCAATTGTAAGTCCGCTTGCCTGGCAAATCTGTTCATCTGTAAGAACTTTCATCGAAATCAAATTTTTTGCCACCTGTATCTGATTTTTGTGAGCTCCTTCAGCGAGTCCTTCTTGGCGGGAATATTCCATTTGTGTCATATAGTCTTTCTTTGCAATGAGCTGTGCTGTCTGCATCAGCCAGGCTTCCTGGCTTTCACTCATTTTGTTCAGAGTATTGTATGCCATTTGAATGCCCTCCTCTTGTTTCGCAATTTCTTCAATCAAATTGATTTTTTCAGGCTGGTCGGCTTCTTTTAAAAAAATACCCCACTTTTCCAAAGAATTCAAGTTTTCTATTCCTTTGGTTTCTAATTTTTTAATTTTTGGCAGTTCTATAAAAACAATATTTACCAGACCATCCAGCCCGCTTCCATCTTCTGAAGCTGTAAAACTAAAAAAAATAATTTTTTTTCTTAAATAAGTTGTCCAAACTGCCTGTCCAACACCTATTAATAATGTGGAGGAATTACATGAATTATATTTCGAATCCACATTACAGAGACACGCTTTTTCGTGCCATCTTCGGTACGGAAGAACACAAAACCTGGCTTCTTTCGCTTTACAATGCATTGAACGGAAGCAACCACAAAAATCCAGATGACATGACCCTTACCACAATCGAAGGAGTCATCTATATTACTATGAAAAATGATATTTCATTTTTGATTGACTCCCAGATGACTCTCATTGAACAGCAAAGCACCTGTAACCCCAATATGCCTTTGCGGGGACTGTTCTATTTTGCTGAACTTTATCAGAAGTATCTTGTTGAACAAAAAATAAGCATCTACAGTTCGTCTTTAAAAAAGATACCAACGCCAAACTATATTGTATTTTACAACGGCACAAAGGACATGCCGGACACTTTTTCCCTGCACCTGTCAGAAGCCTTTGAAAAACCTTTAATGGAACATGGCACTTTTGAATGGACTGCAAAAGTTTACAATATTAATAAAGGACGGAATAAAAGCCTTAACAAAAAATGCAAACCGTTGTATGATTATTGTAGATTCACATCATTTGTAAAAGATAATCAGGCAGCGGGAATGGACAGGAATACTGCCGTAAAAATGGCAGTTGACACCGCCGTGGAAGAAAACCTTCTAGACGGCTACTTCAAAAATCGGAGGGCAGAAGTTATGGGCATGTATTTACACGAATTTGACCGGGAACTATACGAAAAAGATATCCGCGACGAGGGAATTGCTTTGGGAATTTCCCAAGGAATTTCCCAAGGAATTTCCCAAGGAATTTCTCAAGGTATTGCTCAGGGAAGTCATAAAAACGCAGTAGAAACTGCAAAAAGCCTGTTTTTGATGAATGTCTTGACTCTGGAACAGATTGCAAGCGCAACAAAACTCTCGTTGGAAGAAGTGAGAAAGATTAAGGAAAGTATTGGCGAGTAAAGGTTTAATTCTGAAAAGATATAAAAAAAAATGATAGGTTCAGAATACCGCCGTGGAAGAAAACCTTCTAGACGGCTACTTCAAAAATCGGAGGGCAGAAGTTATGGGTATGTACTTACACGAATTTGACCGGGAACTATACGAAAAAGATATCCGCGACGAAGGAATTGCTCTGGGAAATCATGAAAAGGCGGTTAGGACTGCCCGAAGTTTAATTCTGCTGAATGCACTCCCTATGGATAAAATTGCAGAAGTAACAGAACTTTCTCTTTCGGAAGTGGAAGAAATTAGGAAAGAAACTTGGACTTTGTCCGAATATTTTTTGACGATTTGATTATAGATACATACGACATTTAGTTAACCATCCTTCTATGTTAAGAGGTTTTGCATAAACTCTTTTTCGTAAGAATAAAAAAAACGGCACCTTCTTTTTTTTAGAAAGTGCCGCTAAAGGAAAAATAATCCTTGTTATGAAGAAGTAATTATTTTACGTAAACAGCATCAATAAAGAGGCTGTTTGCCTCAGCTGTTTTTCCAACGATACCAAACTGTGTTAGATCACCACCTGCTGCATATTCTACTTCAATAAGCTGCCATTCATCTTTTCCTGTAATTGCAGTTTCTGCATCAGGCTTAACAGGTTTAATTGATGTGTTAGCGGCTGAATAGCATGATACGTAAAGTTTTTGTCCTGCTTCAATGGAAACGTTAAGTGTATAGCATCCGCAGGCATTGTCACCTTTTGTTACAACCTCGATAATTTTATTATCTGCATCAAAGTCATCCTGTTTGATTGTAAATGTACCGCCATTTGGTACATTCCATGTCTGAGTTGGACCAAAAAGACTTGTACCTGCATTTTTTGAATCAAAAATTACAGTTGCATCTGCTGGAATTTCTGTTCCAGAAAGTGCAGTAAATGGAAAGTCAGGAATCAGTGTTTTTTCAAAAGCAGCCTTTGCTTCTGAAAGGGCGATATAAGCGGCATAAATTTCAGACTGAGAAGATGCAGCTGACTCTGCAACTGCTGTTGCGCTTTCGATTACTGCAACAAAAGTATTGTGAGCTTCTTCTGGATACATTCCGCCATCTGTTCCAACTGTAACTGTGCTTTCAAATTCTTCTACAGCTGTAAGCAGATTTTCAAGTGGAGCCTTGAAAACTCCCGGGTTAGAAGCAGCTTCAAAATACCATTTTTTAACTGTAACTGTTCCTGTTCCAAAGAATTGAAGGGCAATCTGAGTGCTTGTTGCAGTCTTTGTAAATGAAGTGAAATCTGCGACATAAGTTGTAAGTCCGTCTTCTGTAGTTCCTTCAACAACTACTGCATCATCACCGCTTCCTGCCAAAAGAACCTTAACTTCTGTTGCTGTAAATGCTGAATCATCAACAACAGCTACAACACGGTCAAATCTTGAGAAATATCCTGCCGCAATGTCTCCATAAGCAAGGTTTGCAAGAGAACTGCCCCATCCAGTACCTGGTGTGATTGTAATTGAACCGTCGCTTTCATCTTTATAACCAGAGCCGTTACCCCAATCCTGGAAACCTTTAACTGCGGCTATGTCTTCTGCACCTGCACCAAGGAAATATTCGTAGTATTTTTCTGGTTCCTTCACAGTAATCTCAATCTCCTCACTAGCAGTTTTGCCAGCGTACTCGGCTACCACTGTGTATGTACCTGATTCCTCAAGTGTAGTTACTTCGTCATCACCCTTCTTAAGAGTGATTGTAAGACCAGATGTTACAGTTTCACCTGTCTGATCTTCAGCACCATAGAATGCTTTTACAGTGATTCCAGTGTTATCAAACTCGTCACCAGTTTCATATGCTGTTTTTGCTCCAGTTACATCAAGCTCAATCTTTGTAACAGAAACTTTGTTGATTCTAATTGTGTATGTTTTTGTTGCAGTCTGATAAGTTACAGTAACGGGAACTTCTTCACTTTTTGCGTCTTCTGTTGAAAGCTTGAGTTTTCCGGCCTCATCTTTGTTTTTTGCAGGTACTTCCACATCGTATTCAGATGCCTCAAGAGTAACTGCGGCACCAATGTTGTACTTTGCCTTTACAACGAGACCTTCACTTGTAAAGTCATCACCAACAGTGAAAACACTTTTCACATTATCAGTGTTTAACTCGATGCTCTTGAGTGTTTTTTCCTCAGTGGGTTCGGTTTCTGGCTGTGGACAGGCTGTAAAGAGTCCGCCAAGAACGAGAAGAGAGGCACAAAGAGCTGCACCAATGCTTCCAATTTTTTTCATATTTTCCTCCGTGTGTTTTTGGACTGGCACTGCTCGCGCGATGGCAATGCTGTCCGACGGGTGAGTTTTGAGAACACCCACCCTTATCTTACATTTCATTTTCACACGGATTTTAAAATACGAAAAGTCAGTAGATTTTCAGAAAGGTGTCGTTTTTTTAAGGAAAGAGTAAAATTTTGTTTTTTTTTAAGAAGTTTTTGGTTCAAACGGTGTCTTGCACACTTATATATATACTGGAGGCGCAAATGAATAATATAAATGAAATGCAAAATTTAACCCCGGAAGAAAAATGGAAAAATGCCACTATTGCAAACAATTTTCTCTTCTATAAGATTATGAGGCACAATGAAGATATCTGCAAACAGCTCATTGAGATTCTTCTGGATATTGAAATTGACCGTATTGAGATGCGGGGCGAAGAAACCATTGAGGTTGACTGGGGAGCTAAAGGCATTCGGCTTGATGTTTATGCCAGAAATCAGACTCAAGCATTCAACCTGGAAATGCAGACTTCAGACACAAAAGAACTGCCGGAAAGAGCAAGATACTATCAGGGGGTAATTGATGTAGATTCCCTCAACTCAGGTGAAAAGTATTCACAACTGAAAGATTCATATATAATTTTCATTTGCATTTCAGATATCTTCCACAAGGGGCTTGCCCAGTACACATTTGAAAATATCTGCATTGAAAACAAGGACTTAAGCCTAAACGACAGGGCAAGAAAATACTTTTTCATTTCTGATAATTGTGATACAATAACAAATGAGGAACAGAAAGCCTTTCTAAGACTTTTAACAACAAACAAAAGTTCAAGCGACTTTACGGAAAAAATTGCACACCTTACGGAAGATGCCAAACATAATCTGGAATGGAAGAGGCAGTATATGGAATGGGAAAGACAGAGGACATACGACTATGAAAACGGGAAAGAAGCCGGACGAACTGAAGGTCTCAAACTTGGTCGTGATGAAGGTTTTAGACTTGGTCGAGATGAAGAACGCTCTAAAATCGCCCTTTCCATGTTAAACCGAAATATGCCGCTGTCCGAAGTTGCAGCCATTCTTGATACGACAGAAGAAAAGGTTATGGAACTTGCAAAAAGTGAGGCTTAATTTTTATTCATAAAAATTGACAGTGCCGTCAAAATAATTTTTCCAGAACTGAATAAACTCAAAATAATATGCCTGCATTACGGAAAAGATTTTTGACAAGTCTTTTTCTGGTATCTGGCCCTTGTTATGTGCGAGCTTAAAAGAACCGTTTTTCAGAAGCCAGACTTTTGTGTCATTTTCAGAGGGATTTCCTTTTGTGGCATGAAAATGAATTGGTTCATTGCTTTCATTTGACCAAAAATAAATCTTATATCCGGCAGCACGAATAAACTGGGGCATCAGGCTGTCTCCAGAGAATCAAGGGAGCGGAATGTTGTGATGGCAGAATAAATTTTTTTCAGATACTCAGCAAAATATTCATTGCGTTTCTTGTCAAAATTTGAATGAATCACAGTACCATCATTTGAAAGCAAAATCGATTCTGCTGTCTGGCAGTCTTCAAAACAAACATCATTATCGGTATATGTGATTAGTATTCCATCCTTTTCACAAAACTCTTTTCTTGCCATGCTGAGCCTCCGTATTTAAGAATACCATAATTTATTGATTTTTTCAAATTAAAGCCAGTGAAAACACACAAATTAAACAAATGTAATTATTATTAAAAAAAAGTGATAAGATTAAAATGCATAAAACGCAATATGCCGCTGTCCGAAGTTGCAGCCATTCTTGATACGTCAGAAGAAAAGGTTATGGAACTTGCAAAAAGTGAGAAATAAAATCAGTTCAAAGAAGAGGCGACACTCTGGGCACGGAGGCGGTTGTCGTAGATGGAAACATCGGTTTCTTCGAGCCAGCCGTCAGTAAAGAGGTACCAGGTTGCGTAAGTGACAATTTTTTTTGGCCGGCGGGCATTTTCGTCTTCAATTTTTTCTTCGCGGATGTATTGTTTGCCCAGAACTTCAAGTACTGCCCCCCTGCGTCCGTGTTTGGCCACAAGCTGGTCATAACCGGGTTCAGTTCTAAAGGCAACATAGGGGGAAGTTACAACTGCCCACTGAATGTTTGGAGAAAGGGAAAGAGAATCAACATCCTTTAAACTGACACTTTTTTTCTGCTTACAGCCGGAAAAGACAAGTCCTGTAAAAAAAACTAAAAGCAGAAAAACAAACTTGAGGGAAGTTTTTTTCATTTTACAAGGCCCGCTTTTTTTGCAAAATCAACGACACTCGGGTAGATAAGCAGGTCAGAATCAACGACGTTAAGATTTTTTATTTCATCAGGAAAAACCCACTTGTAGCCTGAATGCTCAGTAAG
>CAMNHD010000069.1 GCA_946538875.1 uncultured Treponema sp. | reverse complement strand
CATACCGATCATGACGATCTTACGTGTCGCAATGATCCTTTCCGTGCCGCCGCTGTGGACCAGATTTCCATGCACGGCGAACGCCTGGGAATACGTGTTGTAAAGCATCAGATGGGCAGCGATCCTTCGGCAGTTGTGTTTGACGCGGCAAGTGCGTGCTCTGCAAACGGAGGTGGCCTTGTGATAGCTGATACTGCCGGCAGGCTTCACAACAAGGAGAATCTTGTGAACGAATTGAAGAAGATAGACAGGGTTGCTTCCAGCAAGGCTGATCCTGGCTGCTACAAGAAAATTCTTGTGGTGGATGCTACGACCGGACAGAATGCACTTCGTCAGGCAGAAGTCTTCCACGAGGCTGTCGGACTTGATGCCGTGGTGCTGACCAAATACGATTCTACTGCAAAGGGCGGCTGTGTAATCAGCATAGGCAGGTCCCTGTCACTGCCGTTTGCCTACGTTTGTTACGGTGAACAGTACGGCTGCATTGCACCTTTCGAACCGTCCAAGTTCATAAAGGAATTTCTGGGACGCTGACATTTAAATGGAACTTACCGTACTTGCTGCTTCAATATACTTACTCTTTCCAGTGTTCAACCAGAATCAGGCCCGTCTTGCACGGATTATGCACAAGGAGACTTTGACCCAGGAGGAACGCCTTGTAAAGACTCAGGAATTGAGGGAGATGCTTCATCTTGATGATCTGTCCGGGGAAGAAAACTTGGAGGAACTTGAAGATGTGCCTGAGGAAGAGTTTTCTCTTGAGCTTCCTGCGGAACTGGAGAATCCCCGTCTTGGTCCACAGAGTGAAGCATCTTCCCTTGTCAGCGGAGAAAGTGTTGACGGCAGGAATGTAGCTGAGACTTCCTACCGTTCATCCATGGACAGGCTGGCTTATTTTACTTACGGGGAAGAGCAGTTCACGCCGAATTCTGAAAATGTCAACGGCCATACTGTCACCAGCGTGAATTCAAAGTTGATAAAGCGGACCTTTTATGATTCGGATTTCAGAGTCTCGCAGGTTGTCACTTGGCAGAACGGGACTAGCTCCAGCGCTATAAAAATGCTTAAAAGAACCGTGAACCAGTATGCTCCATCCGAAAAGGATAAGCCTGTGGACCGTAATCCCCGCAAGCAGACCATAGAATTCTTTGACAAGGAAAAGGTTGAGGAGCGTACCTACAACGCCAAGGGGCAGCCTGCTATAATTACTCTGTACAATCTGGTGGAGAATCCATCTTCCACTAAGGCACGGCCACTGGCAAAAATCAGGGCAAAGGTCAAATCCACAATCTATACCTATGACCACCAGGGCAGAATTGCTTCTGAAGAAGAGATAAAGACAATACAGGTGCCCGATCCCTTGAGGCTTGGAAAAAAGATTGATTCGACCGCAAAGCGCAGGAATGTCTACACCTATACAACAAAATCAACTTCACCCGACCTTAAGTTCTACGAGGATGATCTTTTGCGGATGGAAGTGCAAAATCTTTCCGAAGACTCATATCAGGAGACAGTCTACTTTGAAAACGACTTCCGTGTGGTGGCCTTGTACGATAAAGGCAGGAAGATGAATGAAATTGTCTATATGGGTGAAACTGAAGTTTCCAGGAGAATATATGAAGATAAATAGGGCTCAGGGACACCGTGCTGCCAGGTGGATACTTTTTATATCGAACCGCTTCTCAAAAGTCGACCGCAAGGGACGGACCGCCGTTACTTCCGTGCTTTCTTCCCTGGGGGTATGCTTTGGAGTGATGGCCCTTATTGTTGTAATCAGTGTGATGAATGGCTTTCAGCTTGAATTCATCGATGCGATTATGGAAATCTCTTCATATCACGTGCGTGTCACAGATGTGGAGTCGGAGCCGGAGTTCATGGACTGGTGCTCACATGACCGGCAGCTTGTTTCGGTAACGCCATTTTATGAGGCTCAGGGGCTGATGGTCGGTTCTGGCGGAAAGGAATCGGCGGCTCTAGTCAGGGCTGTTCCCGGTGAAATAAAAAAGCTGGATTCAGGCTTTGATTCTCAGCTCAAGATGCTGTCGGGCCGTTTTGATCTCACAGAAGACAATTCGATTATTCTTGGAAGCGAACTAGCACGGAGTATAGGAGCGCGTGTCGGCGGATCTGTGAACATCTTTGCTCTGAGCGGTTCAGCGGACACCGCTCTTTTTTCGCAGGACAGGGAGTTTGTGGTCAAGGGTATCTTTTACTCAAATTATTCGGACATAAATGCAGCCTATTCATTTGTCAACATTGATGCAGGGAAAAAGCATTTCGGGAGCACCACACCCAGAATCTACGGCGTAAAGCTCAAGGATAAAAACAGGGATGCTGCCTTTGTTTCCCGTTGTTCCGCAAATTTCCCCGGTTCTTTGTGCAGTTCATGGAGGGAATACAACAGGACTTTCTTTGGTGCGCTGCGTGTGG
The DNA here is from genome assembly GCA_946538875.1 of uncultured Treponema sp. The sequence goes on along the minus strand of CAMNHD010000069.1, from coordinate 4,956 downwards.
AAAAAAATATCCTTATGCTTCTTGTTTTTCTTATCTTTGTGGTAGTGGCAATCAACATCTATAATGCAATGCGGCGTATGGTCTACGAAAGACGCGAAGATATTGCGGTGCTTACCGCCCTTGGTGCCAGAAAAACAGAAGTGCAGCTTGTGTTTGTGCTCAAGGGCTTCTTGACAGGACTTGCAGGTGCAGTTCCTGGGCTTCTTCTTGGAATGCTAATCTGCATCAATATGGACGTGGTCTTTGTGTGCCTGTCCAAGGGGCAGTATTATCTTCAATATTTCTTTGCAATGCTGTTCAATCCTTCCGCAGGCTCATATCTCCAGGAAAATCCCATGTTCAGGATTTATGCTAATATTCCTGCAAGAATGATTCTTGGTGAAGTGGCGGCCATATTCTTTTTCGGCATATTCTCTTCTTTTACTGCTTCCTGGATAGCCAGCAGAAAAATCCTTAAACTAACAGTTGCAGAGGTGCTTCATGATGACTGACGAAATAATTGTCCGTGTTGAGAATCTTGAAAAGACTTTTACCACGGCCAGTGAGACTTTGACTATACTCCGGAACCTCCAGATGGAAGTAAGGCGCGGTTCTAAATGCGTGATTGTAGGAAAAAGTGGTAGTGGCAAGTCCACTCTGCTCAATATAATCGGTGGGCTGGACAATGCCAGTTCCGGTTCCGTATTTGTGGGCGGTCAGACAATATCTTCAATGACGGAGGATGAACTGACTTCATACAGACAGCACTTCCTGGGACTGGTTTTTCAGTTCCACTACCTGCTCAAGGATTTTACTGCCTTGGAGAATGTGTTCCTTCCTGCATACATGGCCGGTATGAATAAAAGACAGGCTGTGGAGAAAGCCAAGTCTCTTCTTCATGATGTGGGACTTGATTCGCGCATGGAGCATCTTCCGTCCCAGCTTTCGGGTGGTGAACGGCAAAGGGTTGCCGTGGCAAGATGTCTGGTGAATGATCCCCAGCTGATACTCGCTGACGAGCCCACAGGTAATCTTGACCCTGCAAATGCCGGTATCATAGGAGACCTGCTTTTTTCTATGGCTGACCAGTATAAAAAAACGCTTATACTTGTGACCCATGACATGAACCTGGCTTCAAAAGGTGATGTCAGGTATTTCATTCAAAATGGAGCGCTTAATGAATCTTCGCTCTAGTATACTGTATGCAGCAAAACTGATTGTCCCCAGACCGGCTCTTTCTTTCAAGCGTGCAGGGGCGGAGCGTAGCAATGGCCGGCGCAGTCTTCTGGGGGCCATGCTTTGTATCGGGATTTCGCTTGTGCCTCTCATTGCGGTGCTTGTAGTCAGTGACGGTATGATTCAGGGAATAACCGGCAGGATGATAAATCTTTCCAGTCAGGATATTAATGTTCAGGTGAGCACACAGTCAAAGTCCGTGACAAATCTTGAAGAACTTAGGGAGCTCGGATCACGGCTTGGTTCTATTGAAGGTGTTACGGCATGTTTTCCTGAAGTGCAGGGAATGGCTCTGGCGGCAGGTTCGTCTTCAAGAATTGGTGCTACAGTCCGTGCAATGGAGACGGATATTTTTAAGGACAGTGAATTCTCGTCTCTTTTTTCTGTGGTGGAAGGTTCCATGGACTTTCCTGACCCAAAGTCTGCCGTCATCGGGCAGAAAATAGCCTCTGACCTGGGAGTGCATGCCGGAGACAAGATAAGACTGATTTCAGTGAACCAGGTCCGGAACCAGATGGTGCCTAAGGTTGCGGTTTTTACGGTCAGCGGTATAGTTTCCTGCGGTTATCAGGAACTTGACGCTGTATGGGTTTTTATACCGATAGAGTCAGGGTTCACTTCCATTGCGCTTAAGTCTGCGCATTATGTTCTGGGGCTCAGGACAAGGAGTACTTTTTCCCCGGAGCTCCTTTCCATAAGAGAGGCTGTCACAGATGAACTCTATGGCTACAATTCCGGCGACAAGGTTGAATTTGCCTCAGTCTACACCTGGGATACTCTGAATGCCGCTCAGTATGAAAATTTTTCATCCACCAAGATTCTCCTGCTGCTGATAATGCTGCTGATTGTCCTTGTGGCAAGTGTGAACATCTCTTCGGCGCTTGTGATGATTGTGATGGAAAGACGCAGGGAAATCGCAATTCTTAAGAGTGTGGGAGCCTCTCCAGGGGGAATTGCCACAGCTTTCCTTATGGTAGGGCTTGGTTCGGGATTCGGGGGAGTGCTGATGGGGCTTCCTCTGGGACTCCTGGCTGCGGTGAACATAAACGGCATTATCCGGCTGATGGAGCAGACTGTAAACCTTGCCGCGAAATTCTTTCATATGCTGGGTAATCATGGAACATCTGGTTTTCAGCAGATTCATCTCCTTGACCCGGCCTATTATCTTCAGGAAATACCTGTTTCCATACCGCTTAGGGAACTGTCGGTGATAGTGGTTGGAACCTTGCTGCTTTCCTTGCTGGTTTCTGTTGTTCCGGCACTCAAGGCAGGGCGCGAGAAGCCTCTTGACACTTTGCGTAAAATGTAATTTGTGATATACTTATTTAGTCGATTTTTAACTTTAGTTTTTTGGGGATAGAAATATGCTTTGTGATTTTTGCCATGAACATGACGCAGTTATCTTTTTGGAGCAGGTCAGCAACAACGGTCAAAAGCGCCGTATAAACATCTGCCGCGACTGTGCACTTAAACGTGGTATCAGTTCCGACCCAAAAAGTGTGGAGTTGTCTATCGGAGACTTGTTCAGGGAACTTGCCGACATGAGTAAAAAGTTCATCATCGACAACTCAAGAATGTGTCCGGTCTGTGGGACGGGCATAAGCGAAATCCGTAAGACAGGACTTGTAGGCTGTCCCGAGTGTTATTCTGTTTTCAAGAACGATATCAAGAAGCTTTTGGCTGATAAGGGAATTGCCGCTGCGTATACAGGTTCCATGCCGCGTAGACTTGCTTCCGTGCATTCAGTCTTGACGGACAGAATCATGCTGCAGAATAAGCTTGATGCCGCTGTTGCAAAGGAAGATTACGAAAAGGCTGCGATGTACAGGGATTATCTCCGTGCGTTGGAACAGAATCCGGTCTACGGTGCCGGGGAGGAATGCTGATGAGTGATGCTTCGGTTCCTGGCTCCGATGCATGGTATGCATTGCCTGGAAAGGAAACTGATGTTGTCCTTTCCACTAAGGTGACTGTATCCCGGAATCTTGCCAACTTTCCCTTCCCGAAAAAACTCCATCCTTCCGATGCGGAAAGGGTGCAGTCTCTGGTATTCGATGCCATAAACAATATGGACAACGGCGGTGATTTCCATGCAGTGTCGGTGGAAAAACTTGACTCGCTTGGAAAACTGATTCTGCAGGAAAGAGGTGTCCTTCCTGATGAGGCTAAGAATGACGCCGGTGTTGTTATCCGCAATGACGGTAAGGTTTCATGCTCTGTGAACGTGGTGGACCATGTGAGAATCAGTACCTTTGCCTCTGGTTTCAACTTTGATTCAGCGCTTGAAGACTCCCGTGTCTTTGATGAAGGGCTGCAGAAAAAATTGCAGTTTGCGGCAAGCTATGACTTTGGCTATCTTACGTCCAACATTATGGATGCAGGCAGTGGAATGAAGCTTCTATTGCGTCTGCATCTGCCGTCATTGAGCCTTACAGGCAAGATTGCCAAGATTTCATCAGAACTGTCTGACAAAGGTATGTTTGTGGCGGCAAGTTATGGAGCCGGAGGGTTTGATTATCTTAGCGGAAACCAGTCGATGGGCGGTGCCCTGGGCTGTTATTACGACATTTCTCTTATTAACAGTCAGAGCGGTACGGAATTTGACCAGGTTACAAGCCTTGTCTCTGAAATAACAAAGCTAAAGGAGCTGGAAAGGGCAGCACGTGCCGAATGCAGGGAAAAACTTCCCACCATGGTGCGCAACTGGCTGTACAGGTCTGTCGCACTTGCAAGAAACAGTATGTACATCCCTGTTCGCGAAGCTGTCAACATAATCAGTGGAGTAAAGCTTGGAAGGGATATGAATCTTGTGACTGGTATAGACGATGTCACCCTTCACGCGCTCCTTTACAGAATTCAGGAAGGTCACCTGGAATATGTTCTTAGAAACGGTTCCTTTACGTTTGACAAGGATATTCAGGACAGTGACTTTCTCAAGAAACAAAGGTTGAGGGCTTTAATACTGCAGGAAGCTTTTGACGATATTAAAACTGCAATGTAAGACCAGGAGGTTCTGATGATCCGTGGATTATCCCCTAGGGCACAACGTTTATTGATGGTTCTCGCACCAGAAGAAGCTTACCATACTGGAAGCAAAGCTGTGGAAGTGGAGCATCTTCTGCTTTCACTGTTAAAGTCAGGTGACGGCTTAGCCTTCATTGCTCTGCGTGCCATGCGCCTTAACATACTGAATCTTCAGACTGTTATCGAGCAGTCTCTTCCTTCAAGGTTCCTGAGTGTCGAACTGAAGGATTTGCCTCAGACTTCCAGACTCAAGGCTTTGATAGAAAGTGCCGGTCAGGAGGCCCGCAGTCTCCGGAATGATTATATCGGCACCGAACATCTTCTGCTTGCCGCAATAAAGGAAGATTCATCGCTTCTGCAGTCTTATTTTGTCAAGGCAAACCTGAGCATAGGTCAAGCCAGGCAGTATGTGATAGAAGTTCAGAAAAAGGTACCCTCATCCGCACACAATGACAATTCCGGCGGCTTTTTCCAGAACTATTCTTCCAATCAGGATGGTGTCCCGCTTATGTCCGACGGAAGTTCCATGCATGGAGGAAATTCGCCCAAGACTATACTGGAACAGTTCAGCCGCAATCTTACCGAAGAGGCAAGGGATGAGGATACAGATCCTGTGGTTGGACGCGAGACGGAAATTCAGCGGGTCATACAGATTTTGTGCCGCAGGACAAAGAACAATCCTGTGCTTGTCGGTGAGCCTGGCGTAGGTAAGACTGC
>CAMNHD010000068.1 GCA_946538875.1 uncultured Treponema sp. | reverse complement strand
TCCTGCTCTTCTTTACAAGGGAAGGGGATGAAAGAATCTGTTCGGTGACAGTCTGTTCCTGTGCCGGAGTGAGATTATAAAAAGCAATCTGTACAGGTTTGTCTTTTCTTGTGACAAATACAATGCAGACTATAAGTGCCGCCGCAATCAGAAGGGCAGCCGTGACGCAAATCAATATTTTGGAAAGTTTCTTCATATCTTACAGTATAACACAATTTGCATAAAAAAAGCACCCCATTACGGAGTGCCTTTTTTCTAGGTTTAAGCTACGTCCCTATTGATTATTTGATCAAAGAGAGAACGTTCTGTGAGCTCTGGTTTGCCTGAGCCAACATAGCGGTACCTGCCTGCTGCAGAACCTGGTTCTTGGTGAACTCCACCATTTCCTTTGCCATGTCAGTGTCGCGGATGCGGCTCTCAGAAGCCTGGAGGTTCTCAGCACCGATGTCGAGACCAACAACAGTCTTCTCCAAGCGGTTCTGGTAAGCACCCAGGTCAGCACGCTGCTTGTTGATCTTCTTGATAGCCTCGTCCAAAGTACCGATTGCGCGGTTTGCTTCGTCTGGAGTAGCAAGAGTAAGGATCTCTTCGTTTCCAACGTTGCGGAGTCCGAGAGCAGCAGCAGACATTGTACCAATGTAAACCTGTGTTCTCTGGTCCATGTTGGCACCAATGTGCAGCCACATAGAAGCAGTAACGCTGTTCTCGCCAGTTGGGCGTGCAAAGCGTCCAGTCAGCATGTTCATGCCGTTGAACTGAGCGTGTGAAGCGATGCGGTCAACTTCAGCAATCAAAGAAGAAACCTCAACCTGGATCATGATGCGGTCTTCATCAGTGTAGATACCGTTGCTTGACTGAACAGCAAGCTCGCGGATGCGCTGGATGATGTCTTCAGTCTCCTGGAGGTAGCCTTCAGTTGTCTGGATGAAAGAAATACCGTTCTTTGCGTTTGTAGAAGCCTGATTCAAACCGCGAATCTGGCTGCGCATCTTTTCAGAAACGGCAAGACCTGAAGCATCGTCACCGGCACGATTGATCTTCATACCTGATGAGAGCTTTTCCATGTTCTTCTGCAGGCTACCTTCGGTGATGCCTTCAGAACGCTGTGCAAACATAGCACTCATGTTGTGATTGATAACCATAATGTATCTCCTCTAGAACGAGTTTAAGAGTTACAGGCAAACATTGAGCATGTTTGCTGCCCCCGGGTTGTACCACCCTATACTAACTATTTCGGACGCACAAAAATTGACTTTAGGGAATTCTTTGTGAATTTCTGAATTTTTTTAAATTTTTTGTATAGCCAAATTCTTTCTTATTAAGAATTTAGGAATTTTCATTGAATTCAGCGGTGGGGGTAGGGTAGGCAAGTTTTCCCTTGGAAATAAGGGTTCAGGGCGGTTAGTCTTAGCCCCGATTGTAGCCATGACTGCCGGAGGCAGGCAGCCCGAAGGGCCTGGTGGCGAAAAGCGGGGAAAGCAAAGGGGGTATTCCCACGGTTGGAGGAAAAAGACAGGATGTAAAAAAAGAGAATTGGCTCCAGATAAAAAAAATCCGCCGAAAAATTTATGTTTCCGGCGGACTTGCTTTGAAAAAAATAAGTGTTACCTTTTAGATACCGTTGAAGTGAGTCTCAACCTTGTCCAGGACATAATCCCTGAATTCGTTCAGCTTGAACGTCCTCTGCGGAATCTGTGAGCTAAAGCGGAAACGGCAGGTGACAGACTCTTCGTCGCGTTCCTTTGCACCCACAACAAGAATGTAAGGAGTCTTGTGCTCGGAAGAAATCATCTTTATCTTTGCCTTCATGTTGTCGCTGTCAGTGTAAGCCTTTGCCCTTATGCCTGCGGCACCAAGGAAGTCCGCCACTTTAAGCGCATAGTCATTGAATTCTTCTCCAACCGGCACAACCGCAGCCTGCTCAAAGTGCAGCCATGCAGGGAATGCTCCGGCATAGTTTTCAATAAGAATACCCATAAAGCGTTCCAGTGAGCCAAGAACCGCACGGTGCAGCATGACAGGGTGGTGCTTCTGGTTGTCCGCACCGATGTATTCAGCATTCAGGCGTTCAGCAGACGGAAGCTGGTAGTCAAGCTGGATAGTACCGCACTGCCACTGGCGTCCAAGGGCATCTATGAGGGTGAACTCAAGCTTAGGTCCGTAGAAGGCACCTTCGCCAGGCTGAATCTCGTACTCCAGACCGGCGCTCTTACAAGCGTTGCCCAAAGCAGTTTCTGCATGCTGCCAGGTGGCAAGGTCACCCACATGGTCTTCAGGCATAGTGGAAAGCTTTACCAGAAGATTCTTGTCAAAGCCAAAGTCCTTGTACACATCCTTGAGCAGATGGCAGAACTTTGTGACTTCCGCCTCAATCTGCTCCTCGGTACAAAGAATGTGGGCATCGTCCTGAACAAAACCGCGTACACGCATGATTCCGTGCAGAGTTCCGCTTGGCTCGTTGCGCACACAGTGGCCGAATTCAGCCATGCGCAGAGGCAGGTCCTTGTAGGAGCGTATCTTGCTCTTGAAGATTTCCAGTGCGCCGGGACAGTTCATCGGCTTGATTGCGAACACACGCTTTTCGCTTTCTGTCACGAACATGTTCTGCTGGTAGTGTCCCCAGTGGCCTGAGCGTTCCCAAAGAGTGCGGGGCATGACAGCAGGAGTGTTCACTTCTACATAGCCGTCGCGGGTCACCTTTTTACGCATATAATCCTGGAGAGTCACATACATGCTCCATCCGTTGGGGTGCCAGAAAATCTGTCCCGGGTCTTCCGGGTCAAGGTGGAAGAGATCCATCTGGACACCAATCTTACGGTGGTCGCGCTTGTCGGCTTCCTCAAGCATCTTGAGGTAGTCCTTGAGGTCGTTGGGCTTTGCAAAGCAGACAGCATAGACACGGCTCAGCATAGTGCGGCTTGAGTCCCCGCGCCAGTAAGCACCGGCAGTCTTCATCAGTTTGAAAGACTGTGCATTGATTTCCTTAGTGTTTGCGACATGAGGACCGCGGCAAAGGTCTGTGAAAGTATCCTGAGTGTATGTAGTGACAACCGCATCATCAGGCAGGTCATTGATAAGCTCAATCTTGTAAGGCTGGTCGGCAAAGATAGTGCGGGCTTCTTCCTTGGAAACTTCCTTGCGGACAAATTCGTGGTTGCCGGCAAGAATACGGCGCATCTCCTTTTCAACTTCCGGAAAGTCCGCTTCAGTCAGTTTGTGGTCAGCCGGAAATTCAAAATCATAGTAAAAACCATTGTCAATGGCAGGACCAATAGCAATTTTGGTACCCGGGAAAAGCTTGAGTACAGCTTCTGCCATAACATGAGCGCAACTGTGGCGCACAGTCTGTAAGTGTTCATCAACAGCCATGTGTACATCCTTGGAAAATCAAAAATATTAAATAGAATAAACCTTTTTTTACAACGTTTCAATAGGGTGTTTTTTCTTGGAGCCAGCGGCTTTTTCCCCATGCACTTTTTGGCTGCAATCGTGTGGACGTCTCTTGGTAAGTTCCCCGTTTTCCGGTGCTTCGCTCCCGCTCCGGTGCTTTGCACGCCGCCTTCCGGCGGCCACCTCCAACCGGGGCTAGGAGGATTTGTCTCTTACCATCTGGTAACAGGCAGTCCCTTTGATATATATTGAAGAAATTTTTTTTTGTGTGGGTAGTAGGGAAGAAAAATGTAATGTTGGAATATCAATCGTGAAAAAGAAAATTTTTCACGACTGATATCCTGATTGTGTAAAAAATTGTTTTGTATTAGCGTTTGCTTAAATTAACGCTCTTTTTTGAAGGAAATATACGTTTCTTGATTTCAATAACGGTTTTTATAGTCATACCAACAGCAAAAATTATGCATAGGATGCCAAGAAATGTGAATCCACCAGTTGATTGCGCAAAAAAGAGGATAGCCCATAAGGCAAAGGTGAATATAAGTACAGCTTCTATTATAAAAAATGATGGACGAAAACGTATGCTTTTGGATGGTGTATAAAAAAGAGCAAGGTATGAAGGAATGATAAATATTGTTGCCCAAAAGAAATTTCCTATATTTAATCCTTCGTAGCTATCTGTATCGATATATTCCCAACCTAATGTAAAGACAAGAGCAACTGAGAGTAGCAAAATGGGAATCATTAACGTGATTGTACTGTATTTACCTGTTAAATTATCTAAAGAAAGGTAATTTAAATCATCTTCCTTTAGATTTGTATTTAAATCCCATAATTTTGTTTTATAATTCTTTGCAGCAGGAATTATAGCAAGCAGGGAAGCGAATATTGTCAGTTCGTCTACGAAAAGCGTGAATGGGGGATTTTCTCCAGAAAAAATCGTTCCAATGAATAATGGCCCTTGGAGTAGAAGCGTTTTGCTTTCAATATATCCAGAAGGCGTATTTATCTCTCCTGGAACAAATAAATAAATAATTGTAAGCACTATGGGTAAAAGCACTGTTCCTACCAAGGAAAAAATGTTATTTTTCCGGTAACCGCCGGATAAAACTGTAGTTGCGAATGCGGCGAATGAAAAAAGAAATCCCCAGAAACTTGCTCCACCATTATTTATGGGTTTATAAACTATGGTACTAATCAAGAAACAAATTATGCTAACACATGACATTATGAAAAAATTTTTTGCTTCATTTCTGATATTTGTTTTTTCTGCTCTTTTTAATAATGGCGCAATAGTATCTTCGATACCATCTTTTTTTGAAAGAAGATAAGTTGCTACATCACGCGAAGTGATTGAAATTGAGGATGTTGCAGTCACTTTCTGACTAACTTTTACATATTTGTTTTTCCTTTCAATTTCATGTGTAGTGGAGTATCGACTTGCCAAATTTTTAAAAGATGCAAGCAATTTCTTAGCTTTTTCTGATGAAATGCCTTCAACGCAATATACTTGTGCATCTGAACCTATGCCGACAAAATTATAATCCCTATCACAAAAGTCTTTTCCTGGAAAGTTACCTGAAACACTTTTAAAAGTTAGTGCAAGATCTTTTATTGTCATGTGTCCTTTATGTTTCGTGATTTCATCATATTCGTTTGAAATTGCATTTCCACGTGCAACTATATCATTTGCAACTTCATCTACTTCATCTATTACTGCCTGCTTTTGGGCAGCTACATAATGGGCATGGTTTCTGTATCCAAGAGAGCGAGCCTGTGCATCAAGCATTTCTTGGTGTCTTATGGCTTCTTCTTGTTCGCGAAGCTTCTTGTTCTCTTCGTTTTGTTTAGCTTCTTCGAAACATTTTTGGGAACAATACCATTCCACAAAGCCAAATCCATGACCTTTTTCAAATTCCCTACCACACCATTTACATGTAAGTGTAGACATTTTTATTTATCCTTTCCATATTTACGTTTTATTTCAGACTGAAAATTTTCAAGTTCTGGGAAAAGTGTGCTTTCTGTGATGTTCATTATTGCAAGCTCATCCCTGAGGGCTTTCTTTTTCGAATTCTGAATCCGTATTTTCAGGACGAACCAATCTTCTGGGATTTGATTGTTTTCGCCGGTATCTCCAAATGTTAAAAAGGCTCCGTTTTGACTTTTTATCCGTGGATTGTCAAGAGCAGTTTTTACAAGACATAGTTTGTTTTTGTTGCTTGAGTACTCACTTGAATAAACAACGATATCCTTTGGGATTTTCAATACAGCAACTTCACCTGTTAAGCTGATTTTTTCTGATTTGTTTACTGACTCTGATGCAAAGAAAAGCGCAACAAATGGATTAAATGTAATGTCAAGGAATCTTGTAGGAAGTCCATAATGTTGCATAAGGGCAATATCTTCAGGCGTGATTTTTTCAAAGGAATTGAACTTATCAGGATATCGGCTAATAGTCTCTTTTTTGATTATATCTTCATGTTTGAGAAGATACTCATTTTGTTTACGTAATATTGACGGGACGTATTCAAAGTCTATGCTTTTGTGCCCACGAAAACACCAGATAAATTTTTCGTTTGCATTATTGTTGAGACAGTATTTCTTTAAGTACATGCAGAAAGATTGCGATGTGTTGGTGTTTACTGTAACCATATTGTCCTGTTGCAAATTAGTTGATTTTAATTCGATTTTTCGAGCGAAGCGATGAAAAATCGAATTAATTCATGGCTGTCAACCATGAATTAATGGTATACCATTAATTCAAACTCACCTAGGATCGATACAAAGCATCGTGATATAATGCACTTCTATTAGAATTTACTTGCTATTTCCGCAAAGTCCTTTTTTTCTACGTCTGGATATGCACACTCTGCACAAATCAAAAAAAGCTACAATCCATTGGTATTTGAACAAGAACGTATTAAATAGTGATGAAAAAAAATGCCATGTTTGCTTACAACAGTTCCATGGCAAAAGACGGGGCTGTCCACCAAGCATTGTCATGTTTAACAGTTTTTGTCATGCAGAACTCTACACCAAGACTGCACATTAGCTACAGTCATTTGTTTCAGCATCTACACTGTACAGTGCAGGGATTCCGAAATTTTTTTTCTTGGAGCCAGCGGCTTTTTCCCCATGCACTTTTTGGCTGCAATCGTGTGGACGTCTCTTGGTAAGTTCCCCGTTTTCCGGTGCTTCGCTCCCGCTCCGGTGCTTTGCACGCCGCCTTCCGGCGGCCACCTCCAACCGGGGCTATGATGCTTGGCCTCTTACCATCTGCTGACAGACAAGCCCTTTGAATCCTTAGCCTTGCCAGATGCAATCAGAATCCATTCTACCAATGACCAGACCGACGCTCCAAGAATCATACAGGAGCCGAGCATTGCAAGGAAGCAGTCCAGCAGGGTGGAATAAGGCGTGTCATAATACCAGCCGCTCCTTAGAATCCTAAAAGCCAGGAGTATCACTTTTGTAAAGCCAGCAGAGCAGAAGATGGAACCAAATATTGTGAGCAGAAGTTTTGCAATTCCTTTGCCAACCTGCCCAAGATAAAAATTGTGCACGCCGATGCTTCCAAAAAAGATTCCGAAAAGCATAGCCTCAGTGCGGCTCTTTTTAGAAACAGCCCCTTCACCTGCGGTGTTTTCCGCCTCTTTTCCGCAGGCCGGACAAAACTTTGAGCCCTCAGGAATTTCGTTTCCACAGTTCTTGCAAATCATAATGTAAACCCCTTAAAAAAAATCTTTGGCCGAAACAGCCAAAGGCGTCGTTTCGGCCAAAGGAACTCTTTCAAGTCCCTTTCTTCAGTGTACTCAGAAGAAGAAATTTTTTCAAGCAAAAAAAAGGAAGCTTTCACCGCTTTTTTTCTCCACTTCATAGCCACCAAAATGCTCTGCCCTTTGGAAACCTGAGAAGGGCAACGTTGCCCTTTCTAATCCTCCGCCAACAAGACTCTGTCTTTTTGGATTATCTGCCAGACGGCCAGCCTTCTGGACTTCTGCTAGTTATGTTTGACTTGAATTATCTTTACGCCTCTATAAATAAAAAGGCAAATTGTGGCACATACAAGCTTAT
>CAMNHD010000067.1 GCA_946538875.1 uncultured Treponema sp. | reverse complement strand
CATCACATTCAGCTTGAAGTATGCCTGAGCGACAAGGCTGCAGTTTCCTTCATCCACGGGGACTGACATCCAGATGGGGAATTTTATTGTTTCGTAAAAGGCGCGGTTGAGTGTCCGCATATCTTTTACGGGATTGTCTTCATCCTGCTCTCGGTCAAGCTCCTCGTTGTCTGAGGAAAACTGGTGAAAGATAGTGCCGAATTTATATATGATGGACTTCAGCTGAATGGAAATGCCGTTGTGCTTGTCTGTCTTAAAGCTGTTGTCCTTGTCCTTGTAGAGTTCTACGGTGTCAAAGTCTGCGGTGATGGGAGCCGTAAGCCTTTCATCGCTTATGCTTATTCTCCCGGATGAGTGGAGTATCTCTCCGCTGTTGTTGCGGATTAGGTATGCACGGCCAATTCCGTCAAGTGCGGAATACTTTGCGGTGGATGGCTCACCGCTGAGTGGCACTGCACCGCTAAGGGCAGCCTCACCGCTGACCGCCGGCTGAACGTCATTCCGTCCAATACTCTGGTAAACACGTGCCATTGCCTCGATGGACTCATATTCCGAAGCCATCTTTGAACGCACAAGATATGTGCCCATGAAATACATCATGAACTGTCCGGTAAGATTTATCGCTATGCAGACTATTACAAACAGGACAACACTTGCCCAGATATGACCGCGCTTAATTTTACGAACTTTTTTTTCGCTGTTGTTTGACATGCCTTAATTATGTCCTATAGAGGCTCTTATTTCAATAGTGGAAGACACAAAAAAAAGCAGTTTTATAAGGAAGCTTCTGTTTTTTTCCGGGACATCCGGGCATCAGACGGCGTGTTACCAGAACAGTATTTCTTGCGCAGAGATGCGCCCTGTTACCGGAGCAGTGTTTCTTGCGCAGAGATGCGCCCTGTTACCAGAGCAGTGCCTCTTGTGCAAACCTGCCCCCTGTTACCAGAGCAGTGCCACTTGCCCAAACCGGCCCCCTGTTACCAGAGCAGTGCCACTTGCGCAAACCAGTCCCCTGTTACCGGAGCAGTGTTTCTTGCGCAAACCAGTCCCTGTTACCAGAGCAGTGCCACTTGCGCAAACCAGCCCCCTGTTACCAGAGCAGTGCCTCTTGTGCTGACAATAGACAAAACCCTATCAGAATGTTAAAGTTTCAGAATAGTAGGACAAAAATGGAGGAATCAATGTCAAAAATCATCCAGCTTAAAAACCTTACAAAAGAATTCAAAGTGCTCAACCGCCACGAAGGTTTTGCCGGAAGCCTCAAAGACCTGTTTTCACGCGATTACAAGATAGTCCGCGCAGTAGACAACATCACGCTGGAAGTTGAACAGGGAGAAATCGTAGGATTCCTTGGTCCAAACGGAGCCGGAAAAACCACCACAATCAAAATGATGACAGGAGTGCTTGAACCCACAAGCGGAAACCTCATAGTAAACGGACGCATTCCCTACAAGGAAAGGGCAAAGAACAACCAGGAAATCGGCGTAGTATTCGGGCAGCGCTCCCAGCTGTGGTGGGCACTTCCACTTGTGGAATCATTCAAGCTGCTCAAGGACATCTATCAGATTCAAGACAGCCAGTACAACGAAATGATGGAACTGTACTCAAGCATGGTTGACATGGAACAGCTTCTCCATAAACCAGTACGGCAGATGTCACTCGGACAGAGGACACTGAGCGACATTCTCGCCGCATTCCTCCACAACCCCAAGATAGTATTCCTCGACGAACCCACAATAGGCCTTGACGTTGCAATGAAGAGCCGCATCCGCGAAATGATACTGACGCTCAACAAGACCAAGAACACAACCGTAATACTCACCACACACGACATGGGCGACGTCGACGCACTCTGCCACAGAATTGTCATCATAGACAAGGGCCGGATGCTTTACGACAATGACATCCAGCACCTCAAGCGTTTCTTCGGGGCATACCGCACACTCATGATCCGTCCAAGGGAAGATGTAAAGGAATGCACCGAAAAACTCAGCGGGGAACTCTCGGCATTCGAACCGACAATCACAAGCGACGACACATGGATTTCAATCCTCGTCAACGAAGAAAAGACAAAAGTGATGAAGGTACTGGAAGCAGTCCAGGAAAAACACAGTATAAAGGACATGCAGCTGCAGGAAATCTCCACCGAAGACGTAATAAAAAAAATCTATGCAGGAGGAGATAAAAATGAACTGCCGGCTTAAAAAATACCTGGCACTCACAAAGGTAAGCATATTAGACTCACTTCAGTACAGACTAGCCCTCTTTGTGATGGTCATAGGAAACCTGCTCTACCTCACCCTCACCTATTTTCTATGGAAGGCAATCTTCGCATCCAGCGGAACAGATGTTGTCAACGGAATGACATTCGAGATGACAATGGTATACCTGGTGCTTGCCACATCCCTCTGCGGAGTGGTGGAACTCTTCCTGGTCTGGGAAATCGGCCGCAACGTTCAAAGCGGAAAAATCGTCCTTGAACTGCTGCGCCCCATGAAGTACAAGCAGCTGCTCTTCTGGTCAAACTCAGGCGTACTCGTAGTGAACTTTGTGCTCACATTCATTCCAACCTTCATAGTAGTCGCCTGCATAGCAGGAAAGACAATCCCCCTCGGCTGGAACCTGCTATACTTTTTCATTGCCCTGATACTTTCCATGGTGCTCAACTACAACATAGACTTCATAGTGGGAACAATCTGTCTGTACACAGAATCCATCTGGGGCATCAACATAATGAAGCAGATGATAGTCTCGCTTCTTTCCGGAGCCGCCATACCGCTGGCCTTTTTCCCGGACTGGATGACAAAGGTGGTCAACGTTCTCCCCTTCAAGGCTATCTACGACACACCGCTCACCCTTCTGCTCACAGCAGACCCCGACCTAAAGACCGTGGCAGTCAAACTTGGAACAGCACTGGCATGGACCGTCGCAGTCTCAATCCTCAGCTCACTGTTCTGGAAAATCTCGATCAAACAGGTCACAGTCAACGGAGGCTGATTCATGGAAAACAAAATGACTCAAACAAAAATGACACAAGCAAAAAATAAAAATCCTCAGCAGAAAGAAAAATCAGCCCCAAAAAGAAAAGACCTGGGCTTCTACACAAAAATCTACTTCAAGATAATAGGCCAGGACATCAAGAGCAAGATGAGCTACCGGGCGGACTTCATCATCTCCACAATAGGAATGATCGCAACCAACGTGGCAGGCTTCATCACATTCCTCATAATGTTCGGCAAGTTCCCCTCAATCAACGGATGGACCTACCACGAAATCCTCTTCCTTTACGGCTTTTCGCTGATTTCCGTCAGCCCCACACAGTGCCTGCTGGACAACAACTGGAGTCTCCGCCGCTATGTCTGGACCGGCGACTTCATCAAATACTGCTTCAGGCCAATAAACATCTGGTTCTACTACATCTCCGAAATCTTCGACGTAAAAGGCCTTGGGCAGCTTGCGTTCGGAATCGGAACACTCGTATACGCATGCATCAAACTGGCAATCCCGTTCACCTTCCTGCTGCTCGTAAAAATCCTGCTCGCACTCATAACCGCGTCCCTCTTTATGATGGCCCTGCAGAACGCCGCATCCGCAAGCTGTTTCTGGATAGAAAACTCATTCTGGCTCCTGGATGTGTCACACAAGATGAAGGACTACGCAAAATACCCGGTCACCATCTTCAAAGGATTTTTCCGCTTTCTTTTCACATTCATTCTGCCCGTCGCATTCATGGCATATTACCCAAGCCTGGCAGTTCTCCGTCCGGAAAAAGTTCCTCTACTGACATGGCTGTCGCCGCTGATTGGAGCCGCAATGTTCTACGCAAGCTACAAACTCTGGATGAAGGGAGCCACCTCTTACAACGGAAGCGGTTCCTAAAATCAGATAATTCTAAAAAGGGCGTTTCCCCCGCCTTGCAGGCGGGGGCCGAGCTATCCAGGGTTTCATTCCTGCGCTGCGCGCAGGAACCGCTCTGCGGCCCTTACTATCCCTAACGCTAAAGCAGAAGAGACTACTTCTTTCCCTTTAGTTTCTTAAGAATCCACAGGTAGAGTCCACCCACAGCAATCAGGAAAATCAGCAGGAACAGAATCCACCATGCGCAACCCATAAACGGAAGCGTCTTTGTAAATCCAAAGGCACCGGCCGGACTTCCCCAGTTCAGGAAAAAGTAGGGATAATTGAAACCGGGCGCAAACTGCCAGTTCAGGACAAATCCAATGCCCGCGTAAACCGCATACGCAAGTGGCGGAAGAGTCACGTACAGGACATGCATTGCTGAAAATATTCCTCCAGTTCCTGTCACAAAAAAGTCAATCACAGAAGCAAGAGGCACAACCACATGGGTAAGCACATTTGCAAGTCCCCAGGCATTGCTGCCCATAGTCGGTGCGAGCACAAAGCAGAATACCATACCGGTAAGGGTTATGGCCACAGTCCCCACAAACTTGACAACGTACCAGGCATTAGACACAGGCTTTCCCCTGAGAAGAAAAACCAGACCAACGGCACAGATGACCGCAACAGCAATATTCGACTGAACTGTAAAGAACATAAAGACAGAAGAGCCGCTTATTGCCGCAGAGAGATAAGTTCCAATCACCGCTGAAAATAACACAGTAAGCTTCAAGATGCATGAAAGAAACCGTCTAAAGTTAAAAGATGCTTTCATGGCCTCAGTATACTCCAAGCCCAAAGGCAAGGTAAAGACAAAAGCCACGCCGGACAGCATTTTTGCATAATTCCGCAAAGATTTCCGCAAAGGTGCTTGACACATTTTCCGCAGAATGATATAGTACCAAACATCACGGGGGCTTAGCGAAGCTGGTTATCGCGCTGGCCTGTCACGCCGGAGACCACGGGTTCGAGCCCCGTAGCTCCCGTATAGCCATTCTGCAAAGGATGGCTCTTTTTTTCAAGATTCATTCGGGCAATAGCGCAGTTGGTAGCGCGCCAGGTTCGGGACTTGGAGGTCCCGGGTTCGAATCCCGGTTGCCCGATACAGCGGTCAGTAATGGCCGCTTTTTTTTTATTTGTACCCGCTTTCAACAAGAAAGCCCCTTCCCTCCTGCAAAGATTCCTCATTTTTTTCAAAAAAAATACTCTCTCCACTTGACACAGACATTCATACATGATATAGTAACCCACATCACGGGGGCTTAGCGAAGCTGGTTATCGCGCTGGCCTGTCACGCCGGAGACCACGGGTTCGAGCCCCGTAGCTCCCGTATCGCCATTCTGTAAAGAATGGCTTTTTTTTTGCCCGAAACAGTTAAGAAAATCAGTTTTCCCACCCTTTCCAAAACAGTATAAAAATACCGGTAATACATTTTAAATAAATTCGACTTTTCCGCAAAAATAATGTATATTGTATATAGAAACAAATTCCGGGCAGCCACATACAGCACCACAAAAAGTGCCGGTTGCCCCTTGCCACATCATACCATTGGAGAATTACATATGCGCACTAAAAATACAGAATCTCTTCCCGACGAACAGAACCGCGATGCAATTGACGAAATCTGCTCAGTCCTCGCCAGGATTCAGGACAAAAAACTTATCTCCGACTTTTTCGGCTGTCTTTTCACAGCGGCCGAGCTCAAGGATTTCTCAAACAGATGGCATTTGGTAAAGGAACTTGATGCCGGGACCACCCAGCGGGAGATTGCAAAGAAATACGGCATGTCCCTCTGCAACATAACACGCGGTTCCCGTGAAATGAAAAAAGAAGACTCTGCATTCCGCAAAGTCCTGGACATGCTTGACGACTGAACCCTATCTTTTTCTCAGTTCACCCCTGTTGTCGTAAGCCTGCTTGAACAAAAGCTGCACCGTCTTGAACACCGCATCCCTTGTCTCAGGGTCAAGCTTTCCCGCCGCCTTGATTATCCTCATTACAGACTCAAATTTATTTGCAGCCAGGTCGGAATTGGTCTGAGCCTCCGACTTCCTGAGCACAGCAAAAAGGGTGTCCACAAACTGTTCCCTCTGTCCGGAAGAAAGCGCCTGAATCCACTGGTTCACAGTCTTTCCTATAAAACGGCTCTCACCGCTCACATCGTCAAGCTCCACAAAGTGAGAGGGAGACACATGCCAGGCAAAGGGATCGTGCTGCATAAGCCCCCTCTGATCACATTCAACAGTCCGGTAAGCATCGGAATGAGAAAAAAGCATACCGACAACAGACATCTCCGGAAAAAAGCTGTGTTCCCTGGAGGCAATCTCAAGATACCCCTCTCCAGAAAAGAATTCAGGACTGAACCCCGGACCGTCATTGTTGTACACCGCAACAATACGCTTCTTTACAGACCTGTCCGCATTGACACAGGCATAGAGCGCAAGATTTCCACCCTTGGAATGACCGCCCGCCACAATATCTCCCGGCAGAACCCTGGCCGCAGCCTCAAGATAGCCAAGCGCATCCTCCTGCGACGGAACGGTGTCCTTGTAGCCAAGGTTAAAGTCTTCCTTCCACCCCACAAGGGAATCATCCGTCCCGCGGAAAATCACGACATTACAGTTTCTTCTATTATATACATGAATTCCCGTAGTAAAAGTAAAGCAAGCCGCAGCAAACTGTTCCTCTCTCTGCTCGTCAAGCCTGCTCACAAAACCGCTCACCACAATATCCCCGAACCTCCTGCTCTGACCGGCAGCCTGCAGAAGATCAAGAGTAAGGGGATTTATCACAGCACCAATATCGGCACGGTCAGTATAGTCGCCGGCAAGACGGAACTTCGTCGAAACCTCGCAGAGCCTAAGCCCCCTGGAACCAAACTCAGAAGGAACAATACCGCTGAAATTCAGATATATAATCTGAGAAAGCACAAGACAGTCCACTTCATTGAACGGACGCTCGTCAAAGGAGATGTCTCCTCGCCAGGAGATATAATCAAGCATGTTGGCCATAAACGCTACTTCCTTAAAAAAACAAAATGTGCTACCATAATTCCGCTTTAGATTAAATATAAGCATAAAAGCGCCTAAAAGCAAGCACAGGAGAACAGTATGGAATCATGCAACTTTTTTAAAGAACTTCAGAACAATGACTACCCCGGACGCGGCATCCTTATCGGAAGAACCGCAGACAGCTTCTACGCAGTCACAGCCTACTTCATCATGGGCAGAAGCGAAAACAGCCGCAACCGCATCTTCCTCCCGGACGGAGAAGGACTCCGCACACAGGCATTCGACCCTTCCAAGCTGAGCGATCCGAGCCTCATCATCTATTCTCCGGTACGCGTACTGAAAAACGACACAATCGTAACCAACGGCGACCAGACAGACACAATCTACGAAGGCATGTCAAAGGGACTTACCTTTGAGCAGTCCCTCAGAAGCCGTGAGTTCGAACCGGACGCGCCGAACTACACACCACGTATCTCAGGAATCATCCATGTTGAAGACAACAAGATGGACTATGCCATGAGCATCCTCAAAAGCGACAACGGCAACCCTGACGCATGCAACCGCTATACATTTGC
>CAMNHD010000066.1 GCA_946538875.1 uncultured Treponema sp. | reverse complement strand
AAATCTTCTGCTGATGAGGGCTTCTCTTACCAAAGCGGTGATGCTGGCGCGGAGCAGTGTGCGGCTAACGAAAGCTGTGCGGCTGGTGCGGAGCGGCGTGGCGCTAACGAAAGCAGTGATGCTGGCGCTGCGCAGTGTGTGGCTAACGAAAGCGGTGATGCTGGCGCGGAGCGGCGTGACGCTTACGAAAGCGGTGATGCCGGCGCAAAGCGGCGTGCGGCTTACGAAAGCAGTGCGGCTGGCGCAAAGCAGTGTGGTACTGAAGAGACGGTGGTGTGTACTGTCGGGGATTCGGGCGCGACTTACGAAATAAATGCGGCTTATGCGGACCGCATGGGCGCTTACGAATGCGGTGTTGACGGGGCTGCCCCCCACGGCACCGCGGACACCCACGCCACCGCGGACACTCACGCCACCGCGGACACCCACGCCACCGCAGACACCCACGCCACCGCGAACGACTACGGCACCGCGGACCCCCACGCCACCGCGGACACCCACGGCACCGCTAACACATACGGCACCGAGAACGACTACGGCACCGCAGACACTCACGGCATCGCGGATCCCCACGGCACCGCGAACGACTACGCCACCGCGGACACCCACGCCACCGCGAACGACTACGGCACCGCGAACGACTACGGCACCGCGGACACTTACGCCACCGCAGACCCCCACGCCACCGCGAACACCCACGCCACCGCTAACACATACGGCACCGCGGACACTCACGGCACCGCGGACCCCCACGCCACCGCTCACACATACGGCACCGCGGATACTCACGCCACCGCGGACCCCCACGCCACTGCTAACACATACTCCACCGCTACCCCCCAGCCCCGCAGAATAGACAGCAAAGCCATAGCCTCGCTGGTATTGGGGATAGTCTCCCTCCTAGGCTTACCAGTCTGCGGAATAATAGGACTGATACTGGGAATCCACTCAAACAGAGATCAGAAAAGCACCCCCGCAACAGTAGGAATCGTAACATCGGCAATAAGTGTGGGACTCTTGGTTCTCTGCATACTTGCACTGATAATCTTTTTGGTATTCGCTTTCAATCACGTAGAAATACTGGAAAAAATTATGGATGCCGTCCAAGTCTCCATAGACACTTACGCATAAACGCAGAGATAAAAGGAGAGAGAAAACTTATGGAAAAAAACGCTTTTTTTACAACGAATTACCACAAGATACTTTGTCCGGAATTTCCCTCATTCCTGGAACCGTACATGCGCCTGCCGGTCCTGCAGCGTCTGGATGGAGTAGGCCTTCTGTGCGGAACAGACTGGACCCCTCTCTTCAAGAACAAATTCTTCTATTCAAGACTTTCCCATTCACTCGGAGTGGCAATGATAGTGTGGAATTTTACCCACAGCAAGACACAGACACTTGCGGGGCTCTTCCACGATGTGGCAACCCCTGCATTCAGCCACGTGAACGATTTCCGCAACGGAGACGCACTTACTCAGGAAAGCACAGAAGCGCTCACCTCGACCATAATAAACAACGAGATGGAACTCAGCACCCTTCTGTTCAAGGACGGCATATACAAATACGAAATAGACGACTACCATCAGTATCCCGTTGCTGACAATTCAGTTCCGGGGCTCAGCGCCGACCGTCTTGAATACATGTACCCAAGCGGAGCCGCCCTCAGCGGAATATGGACAATAGAACAGATAGAAGACAGTTACAACCAGGTGACCCTACTAAAAAACGAAAACGGAATTCCTGAACTTGGCTTTGCCGATTTGGAATCAGCCGTCCAGTATACAGAAAAATTCCTGGAAATCAGCATGATTCTCCAGCATAACGAAGACAAGCTTGCAATGCAGCTCCTTGCAGATGTGCTCAAGTGCGCACTTGAACACGGACACATCACCGAGCGTGACCTTTATTCCCTGGACGAAGAATACCTGATTTTCAAGTTCGACGGAATCTCAAAGACCGCCCAGGATGCCGAATTTGCAAAGCTCTACAACACCTTCCGCCGGATGGAGAGTATAGAGCACAGGGACAGCCCCTTGGAGAACGGCTACAACGTGAACCTGAATGTCAAGAAGCGCTGGGTTGATCCATTGGTAAAAAGCAGCGGAAAAGCAGAAAGAGTTTCAGCCCTTCATCCCCAGACCGCAGCACGCATACAGGACTTCCTGGCATACAGCGACACTCCTTACGGCAGTGTAGCGTATACCACCCTGTCACTGTAGGAAAACCCACGTGCTGAGTCAAAAGAAAATCCTGTTCATCGGAACAGACACACGCATCCTCTCCAGTTTTGACGACTCCACAGAGTCAGAGGTCATCTCATCAGTGCAGTTCCTGGACACAGTGCTCTTTGCATTTATGCCCAACCTCATCATCTGCAATTCCGTGTACGACATCGACCCGCTCGTAATCAGGCGCAACCCCAAACTCACATTCGTCCCCGTACTGGTGCTTGCCGAACGCATACAGGATCTCACAAATTTTGAAAAACTGCTCCAGGCCCCGCGTGTGCTGCTCTGCAACCAGAGCGTCTTCCCGAACAGAAAATTCATTGCCCGTCTGGAAAGTGTCATAAAAGATCCTTCACAGATGCTTGGAACCAAAACCGCCGCCGTGGTAAAACGCGCACTGCTCATCATAAACCGCATGATGGGCCAGCATCTGACGCGTGACGCGATCGCCGGACAGACCGGCACCAACCGTGACTATCTTTCCAGAGTCTTCCGCCGTGAGATGGGGATGGAACTGTGGACATACGTCAACAGCTGCCGCCTCTCGGAAGGCCGCAATCTCCTTTTGACCACAGGCCTTTCAATCAAAGAAATTGCATTGAGCCTTGGCTTTACAGACGACGCGTATTTCAACAGACTTTTTGCAAAGGAGTTCAGCCTTACCCCCGGTCAGTTCCGCAGCGGGAACGGCACTGCTTTCCCGTCCGCAATGCCTTCAGCGTAATCCGCACAGTCCACTTAACGGCAAGATCCCCGCTTTCCGGGGGTTCCTTGCTCCAGTCGCCAGCTCCCTGCGCAACCGCCTGCGGCGGCCCCTCCAATCGGGCGTAGCGGGTATCGATTTTTCCCTCATGAAAAAACTGATGCCTGTAATAGTAACATCAATCACAAACAGCATGAAATATCGGTTCCGCATAACATGAGTATGCGGCCGGCAGCGGAAGCCGCAGCCCTGGACTGTACGGTGTGCCCAAGGTATGATGCGGGGTTTTCCTACCTATTCCACAAAGTGAAAAAGTAATCTATAATCTTATGCCATGAAGAACACTAAGAATGATGAACTGGCTGTCTGTGGTTTTGCGGCAGTCAAGACTTTGGAAAAAATCAACTGGAACCGAATAAAGCGACTGTATTTTTCGGAGGAAAGGGCAAGGCTTTTTGGCGGACTGTGCAAGAAGATGGCTGCGGCCAAGCGTCCGTATAATCAGGTTAAGGATATTGCTGAACTGGAAAAACTTTGCGGGTCGGTGCACCATCAGGGAGTTGTTGCTATGATTGAGACTCCCAGGATTCTTCCGCTGACCAAGGACATTACTTCTTTGTGGGTGGAACAGAGGCAGAGTGCGGTTCTGCTTGACCGTGTGGGGAATGCGAATAATCTTGGTGCGATTGTGAGAAGCGCGGCTTTCTTTGGCATCAAGAATGTGGTGATTCCTTTGGATGAGGCTCAGTCTTCTGTTACTACGAGTTCTTACCGCGTTGCGGAAGGCGGTATGGAATTTGTGAATATCTATTCCATTAAATCGATTCCTAGGCTGCTGCAGGATATGTCCGGCAGGATGGTGCGTATTGGTACTGCCCTTGACGCAAAGGAGAGTTCCCGTGACTTGAGCGCTATCTGTTCTGGTAAGCCTGCAATTGTGGTGCTTGGTAACGAAGAGAACGGTATCAGTGATGATGTGCGCCGGAACTGTGACAACCTGATTCTGATTCCGTTTGCGGCTGGCAGTGAGGGTGGACCTGTTATAGACAGTCTGAATGTTGCTCAGGCTTCCAGCATAATCATGTATGAGCTTTCGATGGTGGGAAAATGAAAAAGTCTTTGTTTTTGTTTGCGGCGGCTCTGCTTTTTGTTCTTCCGCCAAGCATGGCCTTTTCTCAGGCGGATTCTGCGGATGATGACTTTGCAGGTGGAGAGGAAAAAGTTTTTCCCTTTGCGCTTAATCTTGGCTGGGACATCGGAATAGGTGGTGCTGCCCTTGCTGCTTACGGCACAGGCTTTGTTCTCAAGCACACGCTTACATTCCCTTCCTGGACTGATTTCTCTTACGACAGGAACAATATTCCTGTGGTGGACGAGGCTGTTGTAAGACAGTATTCCCGTGCTCTGGATGTTACCGGAACTGTTACTTGCGCGGCGGAAGTAACGGCCCCTCTTCTGCTCTTTGGAGGATTTGCCCTGGCAAAGAAGCTTGAGTGGAGCGATGCCCTGACTGTGGGTGTGATGTACATGGAGGCCTTTGTTCTTACTGAAGGAATCAAGGATCTGCTGAAGATTTCTGTCCGCAGGCTTAGGCCATACACTTACTATGATGTTTCTACCTGGGATGTGGATCCTGATAAGGACAATGACTTTATGTTCTCATTCCCTAGCGGCCACACAAGCCGTGCCTTTATGAGTGCCGGATTCATAACATCTGTGTTCTTTGCGGCGTATCCTGAAGTTCAGTGGAAGTGGGCCGTTGCGGCTGGTTCCTATGCAGTTGCGCTTACTACTGGTGTGCTCCGTATGATGAGCGGAAATCATTTCTTTACTGATGTGCTGACTGGTGCCGCCATTGGTACGGTTATCGGTTGGGGTGTGCCTATGGTGCATCATGTGTTTGCAAAAAAATCAGGGGAAGTCAGTGCCGTTCAAGTGTCACCGCTTCCCCTTGGAATCTGTGTCAGAATTAATTTTGGAACAGAGGGGTAGACAGGTAGCGGTCGCCGGTGTCTGGCAGAAGGGCTACGATTGTCTTGCCTTCATTCTCCGGCTTCTTGGCTTCTTCCACCGCGGTCCAGAGGGCAGCACCGGCTGAAATACCAACCAGAACACCTTCCGTCTTTGCGATTTCCTTTCCGAATGCAAAGGCGTCCTCGTTCTGTACAGGAACTACTGTGTCATAAATCTTGGTGTCCAGTGTGTTCGGCACGAAGTTGGCTCCAATTCCCTGAATCTTGTGCGGACCGGCATGTCCCTGTGAAAGAAGGGGGCTTGTTGCCGGTTCAACTGCGATAACCTTTACTGAAGGCTTCTTTTCCTTTAGGAATTTTCCAACACCGCTCAGGGTTCCGCCTGTTCCTACTCCAGCGATAAAAATATCGACAGAGCCGTCAGTGTCGCGCCAGATTTCTGGGCCGGTTGTCAGATAGTGTGTCTTTGGATTCACGGGATTGTCGAACTGTCCGGGGATAAAGCTGTTGGGAGTGGTTCTTGCAAGTTCGTTTGCCTTTTCCACTGCACCGCGCATACCGCTTGCGCCGTCTGTAAGGACTATTTCTGCGCCGTATGCCTTGAGCAGTGAGCGGCGTTCAACTGACATAGTTTCTGGCATGGTAAGAATCATGCGCAGTCCGTAGCTTGCCGCCACAGCTGCCAGACCGATGCCTGTGTTTCCTGATGTAGGCTCAATCAGAACTGAATCCTGGTTTATCTTTCCTTCGGCTATGGCTGAATCAATCATGGCCTTTGC
Organism: uncultured Treponema sp.; assembly: GCA_946538875.1. Next base: position 1,818 of record CAMNHD010000066.1, on the reverse strand, counting down.
AATCCTGTCTTTTACGCTTCCGGCTGGATTAAGGTATTCCAGCTTAGCAAGGACACGGGCCTTTAAGCCGAATTTTTTCTGTATATTGGAAAGCTCCAGCAGGGGAGTATTACCAACCAAGTCAGTGATTTTTTTTGCGATGTTTTCAGCCATAACTGAACCTCCATGATAATATTCAGATGTATTCCTATCTGTTTAGTATGTAATTATGCTACAGTATAATTCCTACTTTGTCAATAGGTTTTTAAGAAATCTTGAAAAACCTGTGACTTTTGCAGGGGAACTAGATGCAGTATTCGATGGCCTCTGGAGCTATTGTCTGATTGACAAGATCTTCAAGGGTCTTGTTGTCCAGGTAGTCGTTGATGACTTTGGAGAGACCTTCCCACATGTGCAGGGTTGCGCAGTCAGAGGCCCTGGGGCATGTGTTCACAGGCTGCGAGAGGCAGGCTACCGGAGAAAGGTCACCTTCTGTGATTCTGAGAATTTCCCCAATGGTGTAGTCGCATGGCCTTTTTGCCAGCTTGTACCCTCCCTGGGGACCGCGAACACTCTGCAGAAGCCCGAATTTGCTGAGAAGGGATGTTATCTGCTCCAGATATTTTATTGAGATGTCCTGGCGCTTGGATATGTCCTTGAGCGCAATGTATTCCGAACTGTCATGCTGTGCGAGGTCGATCATAAAACGTAGTGCGTATCTTCCGCGGGTTGAAATTTTCATCTTTGTACTATTTTCCTACTAAAATAGTATAATATAACCCTGCCTGTTTGTCTAGGGGAAATGAGAAAAAATTGTCGGAATCGGCTTCAGAACCTGAGTGTGGGGCGGAACTGCCCTGGAATATGTAGAAAACTGGTGTCCGGGTGCTAAACTGGGGCTAAACTGGTTGAAAACTTGGCGACTGTTGTTTATAATTGTTTTTATGGGCGAAAAATCTAAAGTCAAAAAAGACGGCCCCAAGATAAAAGGCTTGGGATTTATTCTGTGGATTGCGGCCGCACTGGTCATACTCATTCTCTTTCTTGCAAACAGCAGGAAAATCCTTGCGAATTTAAAGAGGACAGACTTCTTTGACCGCACAATCGGCTCCACTCCGGCTTTTGTGGAGAATGCCAAGTTGCCCGACACTTCCAGCAATGAAAAGAACGATGTGCAGCCTATGGGCTCTGTTGAGATAAATCTGATAGATGCTGACAATACCTCAAGCGGGGTTGTTTCTCAGAACCAGGCGGCGCTGAACCACAGTCAGGCGGTTTCTTCCATAGAAGAGGATGTCTGGGATGCCCCGGATGCTTATGAGACAGCAAGCCGTCCGGGCGTACAGCAGGAAGTTCCTCTTGACTCCACGATACAGGATAATGCTTCCGTGGGAAAATCTGTTTCTACAGGCAATTCATCTGCATCCACAGCGATCAGTCAGGGGACTCCGGCAAGGACTTCTACTGTTCCTGCCGCGACCATGAAGCTGAAGCTTTTCTTTATGTCTATAAACAGTGACGGTTCCATCACGCGTAAGGAAGTTACCCGTGCGATGAAAAAGTCGGACAGTCCTCTTTCCGATGCTGTGAACGCGCTTATCAATGGGCCTGATGCGGCTGAGGATTCCCAGGGCTGCAGGTCCCTTGTGTCGAATGGAACCAGACTTCTTGGGGCAAGTGTCCGTAACGGAGTGGCAACCCTGAACTTTAGCGGTGAGTTTGAATTCAATCAGTATGGTATTGAGGGAACCCGCGGCCAGCTTCAGCAGATTGTCTATACAGCGACGGCCTTTCCTACAGTGGAGAGGGTGCAGTTCCTGGTTGACGGGGAACGGAAGG
>CAMNHD010000065.1 GCA_946538875.1 uncultured Treponema sp. | reverse complement strand
GCTTGTCTGTGCGGTAGACAAGACGGCCTTTGTGCAGTTCAGTGACTGTCTGTGCGTAGGTCTTGGCTTCTGCGCGGCTGTGTGTGATTACCAGAACGCTTAGACCCTGCTGGACTTGTTCCGTCAGCGAACTGTAAAGTGCCTTGCGTTCATCCACATCAAGAAATGCGGAAGGTTCGTCTAGTATAAGAAACTTAGGAGAAGAGACAAGCGCTGTAAGCAGAGAGACATAAAAGCGTTTGTTTCCGCCAAGGTCTTTAATCTTTGCGTTAAGGTCAAGGGATGGTGCCCACTTTTTTTGAAGGGCTGTAAGTTTGTCCGGTATATGCTGCGGTATAAGGGCAGACTTTGTGTTTGCTGACTGTGCAAGATAAATTGATTCGAATGCAGTAAGACTGTCTGACAAAAGCGGTCTCTGCTGAACCATGACTATTCCAAGTTTTAGTGCATCCTGCGGTTTGGAAAAGACTTTTTCCTCTTCGTCGACAAAAATGCGGCCTTGAGTTGGTTTTGCAAGACCGAATATAATGGAAGAAAGTGTCGACTTACCGGCGCCGTTTTCTCCGAGCAGTGCATGGATTTTTCCGGGGCCAAAGTCAACACTCACGCAGTCAAGGGCTGTCTTGAGCAGGTATTTTTTGCTTATGTCCTCAAGCCTTATCCGCATTTTAGTCCTGGCTAAGAGTTATGGAAAGTGTTCCTGCCTTGAACTGGTCAACTAGTGATGATATCTTTGAGCGGATTTGTTCGGGAACAGTCTTTATGTAGAGAGGATCATCCTGTATGAATGTGATGTAGCCTTCTTTGATTCCGACGTTACGGGTGGTTCCCCACGGAATTGTTCCGTTAAGATATGCCAGTGTGGCTTCCTTGCATGCGTCGGCCTGCTCGGTTGCGCAGCTGGAGATAACTGTTCCCGGGGCCTTGACAAAGGAGTTTTCGTCAATGTAAGCAAGAAAGATTCCGTGTTCAACTGCGGAAGAAATTACGCCCTGTGAAGCTCCGCCGCAGATTGGCAGGATGACATCGACTTTTTGTGAAAAGAGTGCGTCTGTGATTTCTGACCCTTTGGCGGCGTCATACCAGTTGCCTACAATCCGGAAGTCACAGCTTGTTCCCTTGTATGAATCCTTTGCACCCTGGGCGTAGTAAGGGTAGAGGATATTGTTCATCACAGGGTATTCCTGTGCGGCGATAAGACCGACTCTGTGTGTCTTTGACATGAGGCCTGAAAGATAGCCGGTAAGGTAGGCCTGTTCACGCTGGTCGTAGTTCACGCAGTAGATATTCTGATTGCCGTCCAATGCGCCGTGCATCAGAATGAATTTCTGTTTGGGGAATTTTGCGGTGAGCGGTGCTGCAATTTCCGGTATGGATTCGTTGGAAGAAATTATTACGTCATATTTTCCGGCTGCGGCAAGTGATGTAAGTTTTGGAGACCATTCGCTCTGGTTGGTTCCGGCTTCCATAATGTCCACACGGACTTTTGCACTTGTTTCGGGGAGCAATGCATTGTATTCGTCGACACCAGCCTGAACGCCTTTTGCAAGGTTTGCGTAAGTCGGCGAGTCTGCCATTATTCCCGGCACGAATACTGCAATGCAGGGACCCTTTGCCTGGTTTCTGCCACTGCATGAAAAGAAAGATGCTGCAATCAAAAGTGATGCTGTTATTATAGAAAAGGAAATACGCTTGTTCATTGTTACTCCTGAGGTTGTCTAAATATAGTTTTATTTGAAACTATTGTCAAGACAGAAAAAATTACCTCATGAAAATTGATTTCCTTGATGAATTCTTGACAAGTGAGGGTTTTGAAGTTAAATTGTGTTGTAATGGAATACAATACTTCTTCTATCTTAGCACTTATTTCTCATATTCACACATGTTCCGCTGACTATACTAACAAGAGGCTTTCCAAGAAGGAAGGACTTGTTTCTTCCCACGGTTTTATTCTGTATCTGCTTTCTGACGGACGTAAGATTGCAAAGGGTGAACTTGCAGCACTTATCAACAGGGATAAATCTACAACCACAGTGCTTGTTAAGAAACTTGTTGATTCTGGACTGGTAAAGGAAGAACCGTCAAAGGAAGACAAGCGGAGCAAAGTTATTTCTATTACTGCCAAGGGGAAGCGCTGCAACAGTCTTACCTCTTCAATTTCCCGCGATCTGCTGGATATCTGCTGGAAGGGTTTTACAGAGCGTGAGCAGAAGCAGCTGTTGTCTCTGCTTACCAAGATGAATGGCAACCTGGAATCTTAGAATAGGGAATTCGCTTGAAAGGAATATGGTGCGGCCCGGTATGGAGGCATTTAGTGCACGGCGCAGCCGGGCACCGAGCGGGAGCGAGTGCCGGAACACCGGTGGTTCAATTAAAAAAAATAGTTTTATATAAAATTAAATGTCCGATGTTAATGGACGCCACCAAATTATTGAAACAACTCAATTATTGACAATGATTTTTCGTGGTGATATATTATTGTTGTTTTTAGGTGCCTGTATACTTTTTCTGGTGCAGGCCTAACAGGGAATGGGGTGTGAATCCTCAACAGTGCCGCTACTGTGTTGGCTTTTGCCAGAGTCAGATACCTGCCTGAAATCAGACACATGTTCTTCTTCGTGATCAAAGAAGGTGTCGGGGCTATGGCGTAGCGTAATACTCTTTTGCTTTTGACCGTGGTTGCGGAGTTGTGTGCCTATCTTTTATATATGGAAGGAAATCTTCCGCATTCGGAGTATTTTATGAAAAAAATTACTGCTGTTCTTTTTGGCGCGGTTACCACGGTCGTAGCTGCACTTTCTTTTGGCTGCACAAAGCCTGAGAAAAATTCTGTATCTTCCGATGTTCCTGCTGTGACTAAGGAAATCCTTGTTGTTAGTTTTGGAACCAGCTTCAACAACAGCCGGAACATCACCATCGGTGGTATTGAAAGTGCTATCCGTGAACGTTTCCCTGAATACAAAGTTGCGCGCGCCTTTACTGCCGACACAATCATCAATATTCTTAAGGAACGCGACGGAATCGTAATTGATTCTGTTGATGAAGCCCTCCAGCGTGCTGTTGCTGAAGGCATCAAGACTCTGATTGTACAGCCGACACATTTGATGGATGGCTTTGAGTACAATGATCTGCAGACTGTTGTAAATGCATATCAGAGTAAATTTGATTCAATAGTTCTTTCCAAGCCTTTGCTTTCTTCTGAAAATGATTATCAGGCTGTTGCCAAGGCTATCACCGAAAAAACTGCTTCATATGATGATGGGGAAACTGCTGTCTGTTTCATGGGACATGGTACTGAAGCTCCTTCAAACAAAGCTTATGCAAAGCTGCAGAATGTTCTGGTGAACAATGGTTTTGAGAATTACTATGTGGGAACAGTGGAGGCTATTCCTTCTGTAGACGACTTGGTTGACATTCTGAATGTGAAGGGCAGGTACTCCAAGGTTGTGCTTCTTCCATTGATGGTTGTTGCCGGTGACCACGCTAACAATGACATGGCTGGTGATGAAGAGGATTCATGGAAATCAACTTTTACAGCTGCTGGTTACTCTGTGAAATGTGTGCTTGAAGGTCTTGGACAAAATTCTGATATCCAGCAGGTTTACATTTCTCATGTATATGATGCAATTTCTTCTTTGGACAAGTAAATGATTTTTAATCCTGGTAAAGGGCTGCAGGTTTTGTTTGCGGCTGTGATGGTCTGTTCATTTTCCGGCGTTTCTCTTTATGCACAGGAAGCGGAGAGTAATTCACTTATTGCTGATGAGAGCGAGAGGCTTAAACCTGTTGACTTGTTTGATGATTCCCGCATTCCTGTCTTTGGGGGGGATGTGTTGGACGGCGAGTATGAGGTGAAGGTTTCTTCTTCATCTTCTATGTTCAGGATTGAAAAGGCGTTGCTGACTGTTAAGGACGGCGATATGTCTGCGGTTCTGACTCTTGGCGGAAAGGGGTACACAAAACTTTTTATGGGTACTGGGGAACAGGCTGTTGCGGCTGACGAATCTGAATACAGCGAAGCGGTGCCTGACCAGAATGAAAAACTTACTTTCAAGGTGAATGTCGACGCGCTGAATCAAGTGCTTGAGTGTACTGGGTTCAGCCGCCGTAAGAAAAAGTGGTATGACCACCAGATTTTATTTGACGCCTCTTCTATGCCGGAAAAGGTTTTACTCGTGCCTGTGAACCAACAAAAAAAAGTAGAACTTAAGGATGGAGACTATACTGTTCCGGTGAGTCTTAGCGGTGGAACTGGCAGGGCATCTGTAAAAAGTCCTGCAAAGCTGAGTGTGGTCAATGGCTATGCTGTTGTGGAGCTTGTTTGGTCCAGCCCTAATTACGATTATATGCGTGTTAATGGCCAGATTTTCAGGCCCCTTGCTTCTGGTTCCAACTCTAGGAATACTGGCTCTGTTTTTGTTGTGCCTGTCTATGATTCCCAAAGAGTTCTGCCTGTTGTGGCGGACACTGTGGCTATGAGTCAGAACCATGAAATCAATTATTGGCTTGAGTTTGATTTTAATGCCGTCAACAAAAAAAGTTTTATGCTGGTGTGGCTTGCTATTGTTTGCGGTGTGTTGGGCGCCGGCTTTCTGACTACAGGCATTGTCCTTGTTATTCGAAAGAAGAGCAGAAATTCAAAGAAATAAATGTTCAGACGGATAAGGCTTGGTTGGATTTTTTTAGTACTGTCTCTGTGCTCATGCAATGCTAAAAAAAATAATCAGGTCTTTGTTGCTCCGGATAAGATTGGTTCGTCTGCATTGTGCGCCAAGGTCAAATTCGACTATGCGGTACAACTTGAGCTTTACTCTTACGAAAATGGTTTGTATCTTGCCCGTATCGGCGGTTCCTCGACTGCAGGGCAGACTTTGCTTATTGTTCCAAAGGAGATGAACCTTGATTTTCTCCATGAAGACTTGGCGGACTGTATTCTCCTGAAGTATCCTGTTGCCAACGTTTATCTGGCGGCCACTGCTGTGCCGTCTCTGTGGAGGCATTGTGGGCTTCTTGATGCAGTGAGGTATTCTTCGGTACAAAAAAAAACGTGGTTGGTTCCTGAGATGGTGCAGGCTATGGAGAAGGGACTTGTCACTTTTGCAGGGAAATATGACAGTCCGGACTATGAGTTGCTTTTGGATGGTAAGTGTTCCTTGGCTGTGGAATCGACTATGCTGCTGCATAATCCTGCTGTCAAGGAAAAACTTGAGTCGCTTGGAATACCTGTTGTGGTTGACTTGTCCAGCTACGAGAACAATCCTCTTGGCCGGATGGAGTGGGTGAAATTCTATGGCCTTCTAAGTGGATGCCTTGAGCAAAGCCAAAAATGGTTTGAGGAAGAAACTAGTCTTTTACATGGTGTCATGGCTGGGACTGGACAATCTTTTGCTGACTCTTTAACTGATTCAGAAACTTCCCTGATGAAACCTAGTGTATCTTTTTTTTATATAAGCAAGGGCTCGCTTGCGGTAATAAGGCGTGATTCTGATTCAATTGCCGAGATGATAAGGATGGCCGGCGGATCTTATTTGTTTCCTGAAAAATTGCGGTCGATTGATTTACTGCATTCTCCCTCTGTGTCTGTTGGCTTGGAGGATTTTTTTACACTTGTTTCTGATGCAGATTATTTGATTTATAATACCAATATTGATTCCAGTATAAATTCTCTTTACGCACTTGTTGAGTTGAATCCTTTGTTTGCGGATTGCAAGGCTGTCAAAGAAAAACATGTCTGGTCTTGTGGTAAGAATTTGTACCAGTCGGCGGACGCTGTCAGCCAAATCGTTATGGAATTGAATGCGGTACTGGCTGATGATAAGAGCGGTGACGAAACAGATTTGGCTTTTGAGTTTTTTGAGAGGCTGAAATGAATATTGGTAGTGAAAAAAAAGTAAGGTTCGCCATTGTTTTTTTTCTGCTTGTTTTTTGCACTATTGGACTTTTTGTGGTTAATATTCTTACAGGCCCGGTTAAAATTTCTTTTTTTGATGCAATCAAGTGCTTGTTCGGCTTTGATCTGGCTGAAAACAAACAGGCTATGATTTTATGGAAGATACGTATTCCCCGGACATGCATGGTTTTTATTTTGGGCGGTGCGCTGGCTCTTTCTGGCTTTCTCCTGCAGACCTATTTTCAAAATCCTATTGCCGGGCCTTATGTTCTTGGAATTTCATCAGGTGCGAAAATGGTTCTCGCATTTGTTTTGGTGATTTCGCTTAAGTTCGGTATAAAACTGAATTCCTGGCTCATGATTGCAGCAGCTTCTGCTGGTGCTCTTTTGGCTACAGCCTATATTGTGTTTGTCGGCAGGCGGATCAGCAGCAGCGCATCTTTGCTGGTGGCGGGAATTATGTTTGGTTACATAGCAGGTGCCATTACAGACCTTATCATTTCTTTCGCAGATGATTCTGATATTGTTAATCTTCATAATTGGTCTCAGGGAAGTTTTTCAGGAATGTCGATGTCTGACTGCTCTGTTGCTTTTTTAGTTGTGGGGATATGCCTACTGTGCGTAATGCTCCTGGCAAAGCCGATTTACGCTTACCAGCTAGGCGAAAACTATGCACGGAGTCTTGGTGTGAATACCAGCCTGTGCAGGATATTGATAATCCTGTTTTCCAGCATTTTATCTTCCACGGTTGTTGCTTTTGCAGGACCTGTTTCTTTTGTTGGAATTGCCGTTCCATTTTTGATTAAGCAGGCTCTTGGTTCAAACAAGGCTTTGTTTGTAATTCCTGCATCTTTTTTTGGGGGCAGTGTTTTCTGTCTTTTTTGCGATCTGATTTGCCGTATCGCCATTTCTCCAGCCGAGCTGAAAATCGGAATAGTGACTTCTTTGCTGGGTGCTCCTATTGTGCTTGTCATGCTGGTGAAAAGCAAGTGGAGGTAATTGTGGACAGTCCTAAGTATCTTCTATCTGTTAAAGATATGATTGCCGGTTATAACTCAAAGCCAGTGGTAAAAGGGCTGTCCATGGATCTGATCAAAGGGAGTGTAACATGCGTGATTGGTCCAAACGGGGCCGGTAAGTCCACTATTCTGAAAACATTGGCCAGGCAGATTCCATGTCTTGGCGGTGCCGTATATGTTTCCGGTAAAAAATGGGAGGAATATTCGCTGAAAGAGTATGCACGGACTGTGTCTGTCATGCTTACTGAACAGGTTAAAACGGATCTTATGACTGGATGGGATGTTGTTGCCCTTGGCAGATATGCATACACTGGATTCTTTGGCACTTTGACAGCAGAAGATAAGCTTGTGGTTGAGCAGATAATCAGACTTATGAATCTGGAGGATTTGGTCCGGATGCAGTTCAGTAAGATGAGCGACGGACAAAAGCAGCGGGTTCTTATAGCCAGGGCTATTTGTCAAAGACCTGATCTGCTGCTGCTTGATGAGCCTACGTCCTACCTTGACATTGCATTCAGGTTTGATCTGATGATTTTGCTTAGGAGACTTGCATCCCAGGGTATGACGGTCATTATGACTTTGCATGAAATCGATCTTGCACAGAAAGTCTCGGACAATTTTATTTTTGTA
>CAMNHD010000064.1 GCA_946538875.1 uncultured Treponema sp. | reverse complement strand
TTTTTGCCGGAGCAGAAGGATGCCTATGCGGATAAACTTTATACTCCGGCGCAGCAGGCTGACGCTTTTGTTCTTCATGCGGAACAGGCGGCGGCTCTTTCCGATGAGGTCTTTGATTATGCCAGAAGGCAGATTCTTGCCAAGTACAAGATGCAGAGCGGTTCGGCCCTTATGTCCATGCAGATGCTTGCGGATTTCTGGGCACTTGACCCTGGTGCAGGAGAGGATAATTTTTACCAGAGATTCCTGTCTCTTGCACACAATGTGGAAAGTCTGGATCCCAAGTCTGTCTACAATAGTCTCCTGGAAGATGAACCTTTTGTCTTTGTGCTTGTAAACCAGTCTGTCTATGAAAAGAATGAGCAGGATTTTGCTGAGCGGGGATTTTCTCTTGTCACAAAGGCGAATGCTTCGTGGTATATGGATGAACTCAGGCTCAAGACTGCGCTTGAGGAAAAGAAGGCTGAGCAGGATGCGGCTCTGCAGAAGGCTATGGCGGAAATTTCTGTGGACAGCCTTACTAATGCGGAGATGTTCTATGTCCGTAATTCCAGCTGCATTTTCTTTGACACTCTGACCAACGGTGTTCCGGTTGCCGTCAAGCAGAATTCCGTGTCAAACTCGGTGACTATTTCGCTGGGGATAAGGGGGGGCGAAGTGTCTTCTCCTGCCGACCACAGGATGCTGCGGACTGTTCTGGTCAATGCGCTTGCACGTAATATCCAGGACAAGCTTACTGCGCTCAGGACTAAGGGGGAACTGTCCGGTGTGACTTCTGTCTCTGCGTGGACGGAGCATACTATGTCCTACGTGAATATCGATTGTCTCTGCGATGAGACTCAAGCGGTTCTCGAAGCGGTACTCAGCGCACTTGTTTATGCTGACATAAACCCTTCAACCGCCGACCGTCTGGTAAAAGAGCAGCGCGCCCAGTGGAATTCAAGGATAACCCTGCTGGACAAGCAGATGGAGCTTTCCACAATGAGGTCGTTCTACCGTGGCACTGATTTTGCTCGTTACTACGATATAGATGCACCGGTGCTTTACCGCACGGATATACACTCCATGCTTCTTGCGTACACGCAGCTGCTTGATGCCTCCCTGTACAGCCTTGCCTTTGTGGGAAACATCAGTCCGGAAGACGCTTTTACCCAGGCGCAGGATACTTTTGGAATTCTCTTTGAACAGACTGAGCGCGGTTCTGTGGAAGACGTTCCTCCGCCGGTACTCAAGGCCGGGAGCAGGAAGGTTCAGCTCCATCACCTGTATACTACGACTATGACGGCTGATATGGCCGGGGATACTGTTCCTGTGCTGGTTCCCACAACGGAATACCGTGACCCGGTCCAGTACTACTTTCCGGCTCCGGCTGACGGTGCGGAACGTGTCAGGTTCAATGCACTGCTGATTGAGATGGGGAGGATGCTTGAGGCAGAACTTGGGAGCGATGCGCTTGTGTCTGTGACTCTGGCGGACAGGACTGTTCCTGTTGGCTGTCTACAGGCTAAGTCTGTGGCAAGGATTGCAGCTTTTGATAAGGCGTGGAAGAAGATTTATGCGGCATTGGAGAAAGAACTATCCCGTCACGATTCTGATGCGGCGGAAAGGCTTTCGCTCGGATGGCTCAGAAAGGTGATGGCCGGAACTCAGACCAATGATGGAACAGCAAGGCTTTTGCAGGAGGGAATCATGTGGGGAACTCCGTACCAGTATCTGGACGATTACATTGTGGTGGAAAAGAGTTCCCAGTATGACTATGCGGCTGTGCTTAAGGATTGTTTTGCCCAGTCAAAAATAGTAAAGGTGTATTCCGAGTCCGCAAAGTAAGCTCGCGTACTTATGTTCTGCACGGCTTATGTTCTGCACTGTTGAATTTATTGCTGTTTTATGATAAACTTTTGCAACTCATTTAATTTAAGAGGATTGATATGCTTACACTTAAATTCGGCGGAACATCTATGGGTTCTGCAAGACGTATTTTGGATAGCGTGGACATTATGATTGGCCGTGCTGCACAGGACCGTATTTCTGTAGTGGTGAGCGCTGTGGCTGGCGTCTCCAACAAACTGCAGGAAGCTATTGACGGATGTGTTGCCGGGGGAAGCGCCGAACCTTACGTAAGCCAAATGAGGACCATTCACGAAGAAATCTGCTCTGAGATAAAGTCTTCCCTTCCGGAATTCGACTTTGCACCAGTAAAGGAAAAGCTTGAGCATCAGATGAGGCGCCTGGACAAACTTCTTACCGGTCTTTCAACATTCGGTGAGTGTCCTGACTCTGTTCATTGCCGCATCATGGGTACAGGAGAAATGCTCAGCGCTCCAATTGTCGAGGCTGTGCTCCTGGCAAAAAAGCAGAGTGTCGTTACTCTTGATTCGCGGAAATTCATCTTTACTACCGGCAACCAGAAAGAGGGTGATGTTGATTATGCCCGCTGTGCCGAAGCATTTGCCCCTTACCGTGACAATGCCGGTTCCCAGCAGCCGCGCATCCTTTTGTTCCCGGGCTTCATCTGCTCTTGGATAAAGGGAACTGGTGCCGCTCCTGTAATGGGACTGATGGGACGCAACGGAAGTGACTTTTCTGCTGCGGTTGTGGGCTATTCGCTCGGTGCAAAGAAGGTTGAGTTCTGGACGGACGTTGACGGTATCTACACAGCTGACCCGCGTGTGGTGAAGGATGCTGTTCTTGTAAAGGACATGAGCTATGAGGAAGCCATGGAGCTTTCTTTCTTTGGCAGCAAGGTTCTGCATCCAAAGACACTTACTCCTCTTGCATCAAAGAATATAGAGGCATGGAGTCTTAACTCACACAATCCGTCGGCCCGTGGTACATGTATCGGCCGTGGACCTTTTGAAACCGAAAAGAACTCAGGCCCTGTCCGTGGAATCTCTTGCCTGAAGGACTGCGCAATGATAAGCGTGAGCGGCTCCGGAATGAAGGGACGCAAGGGTATGGCTGCGCGTATTTTTGCCGCTGTAAGCAATGCCGGTATTTCTGTGCTTCTTATTACCCAGTCTTCTTCTGAGTATACACTGTCATTCTGTGTCCGCAAGAATTACGCCAATGCAGTTCAGGATGTGCTCAAGAATGAATTTGCACTTGAAATCAGCAGCAAGATTGTCAACCCGATTGAGGTGCGCGAGGACTGTGCCATTGTTTCCATCATCGGTGACGGTATGAAGGCAAAGCGCGGAGTTGCAGGAACCTTCTTTGATTCCCTTGCAAGCCGTGACATAAACATTCTGGCTATTGCACAGGGCTCCGCCGAGCGCTCTATCTCTGCCGTAATCAATGCGGCAGACGGTGACATGGCAGTCCGTGTGGTGCACCAGTTCTTCTTCAACACAAGGCAGTCAATCCAGGTTTACGCCTTTGGTGCCGGTACAATCGGCGGAACAATGCTTGACCAGATTGGCGAGCAGCAGAAGGCTCTGCTTGAACAGGGCATAGACATCCGCGTTATGGCAATCGCCAATATTGACGGTATGATTTTTGATGCCGACGGAATCAAGCTTGAGGGATGGCGTGACCAGGTAAAGGAGAGGGGAGAAAAGACAAACCTTGACAAAATCCTTGACTTTGTGCGCGAGACAAAACCGCTCAACCCTATATTTGTGGACTGTACAGCAAGTTACGATCTGCCTGAGCGCTACATTGATATCCTCAAGGCTGGCATGAACATTGCCACTCCGAACAAGCGTGCCAATTCCATGAGCATGGACTTTTACCACAAACTGCGCCGTACTGCAAACGAGATGCATGTGCGTTTCCTGTACGAGACAAACGTTGGTGCCGGTCTTCCAATAATCGACACTCTGCAGAATCTGTTCAAGAGCGGCGACCGCCTGACTGCATTCAACGGTATTATGAGCGGAAGCCTGAGCTACATCTTTGGCAAGCTGGACGAAGGCAAGAAATTCAGCGAGGCGGTCATAGAGGCAAAGAATCTGCGCTATACAGAGCCGGATCCGCGCGATGACCTTAAGGGAACTGATGTTGCCCGCAAGGCTCTTATCATTGCCCGTGAGTCTGGTATGGAGATTGAACTTGAGGACATACAGATGAATTCTATCTTCCCCAAGGATTTCTCTCTGGAAGGAACTGTGGATGAATTCATGGCAAAACTTCCTGAACTTGATGACTACTTTGGTGCAAAGATGGCTGAACTCAAGAAGGAAGGCAAGGTTCTTCGCATGGGTGCAAGCATCAGGGACGGAAAGGTCAGCGTCGGTATGCTTGAAGTAGGACAGGATGATCCGCTTTACGGAGTACGCGGCGGTGAAAACGCATTCGTGTTCACTACAGCCCGTTACAATCCGATTCCGCTTACAGTACGCGGTTACGGTGCCGGTGCGGGTGTTACCGCAGCTGGTGTCTTTGGTGATATTTTGCGTACCGTCAGCTGGAACGTGACAAGCTTCTAAGATTTAGGCGCCGGTGGACAGACAGTCTGCCGGCAGAAAAAAAAGCCCCGGTCAGCGGAACTGAATCCAATGGAATCAAACCGCTGACCGGGGCTTTTTTGTATACAGGTGAAAATCACACCTTGAACTGGTCAAGCTGCGCGCCGATGTTGTTGATTGATGCGTCCATCTTCTGGGCAAGGTCGGAAAGTTTTTGACCTGTGCGTGTGATGGTTGTTGCTCCTACTGACATGTCGGCCATTCCGCTCTGCATAGTGCGTGTGGCTTCCTTAAGATGTGTGATTTCACTGATTACGGCATTGTTGCCTGTTTCCATTTCCTGTGAAGCAGATTTGACTTCGTTGGAGTTGTCGTTCAGGATACCCAGTGACTCATTGATCTGCTGTGAACCGTTCTTCTGCTCCTGCATTGCGGAAGTGATTTCCTCCACCAGGGTGTTTGTTGCGCTGATGTCGCTGGAAAGAGAGTTCAGCATGTTGCGTGACTCCTGTGAAACCGTAACGATTTCCGTGACCGCCGACTGAATGGTCTTCAGCTGGTTTCCGATTGTCTTTGACTGTGCGGAGGAGTTTTCTGACAGCTTCCTGATTTCGTCGGCAACAACAGAGAATCCCTTTCCTGCTTCGCCCGCATGTGCTGCCTCGATAGCGGCATTCATGGCAAGAAGGTTTGTCTGGCTTGCGATGGAAGAAATAATCTTGTTTGCATCCTGAAGCATCTTGGACTGCTCCTGAATCTTAAGAATCCTGTTGTTTACATCTTCCTGCTTTTTTACGCCGTTCTGGGTCTTGTCCTGAAGTCCGGTGAACGCCTTGGAAAGCTGTGTGACAGAAGAGTTCACGCTGTCGATGTTTCCGACCATCTCCACGACTGCGGATGAAGCCTGGCTCACACTGTTGGTCTGAGTCAAAATCATATTGCCGAGCGAGTTGATGTTGGCGCTGATTTCTCCGACAGTACCCGCCGTGCCTTCAACACTTGAGGTCTGCTCGGAGATGCTTTTTTCCATATTGCTGATGACGCCGCTTATCTGGGTGATTGCGCTTGTGGTGTCCAGTGTGCATTCCTTGAATGCCTGACCGGTCCGGTCAAGTTCGTTGCGTGCATTCTTTACCTCCGTGACAATTCCCTGGAGCTTCTGGATAAAGGCGTTGAGGCTGTCCACGAGACTGTCAAAAATCTTGAACAGGGACTTTGACGGAAGCTTTACGCGTTTGGTAAGGTCTGCATTGCCCGAGGAAAGTTCGTCAACTGCATCGCGGAGAACTGTCATCTGGTTTATTATGTTTACGATTGTAAACGAAAGCAGGGCAATCACGATTATCACTAGGAACGAGATGAGGAGCGGACGCACTGCATTTTTTGCGAACTGTTTCTGGGTATAAGGAATGAAAAGGACCATGTGCCAGTTGACGAGATCTATCGGCGCAAGCACGTATTCTCCGTCCAGCTTGGTGACGTGGGTCAGGGACTTGGGCACATTGTCAAAGTTCTTCAGCTGCGGAAGCCTGTCGGTGACATTCAGCTTGTCCTTGAGGATGCTTTCGTCAGCGGCACCGGTTATCTCCAGGGAATCATTGTACAGGTACATCTCCACTTCTTTGTCCAGACCGTTGTACATGGTGCGTATAAAGTCGGTGAGAGGAACTCCCGTACCAACCATGCCCACCGGTTCGCGCTTGCTGTCACGCACAACAGCGTTGAGCCACAGCATTGTGGTTCCCAGCTTAGGGTTGTAGTTGATGTTGAAGTTATATTCCTCTGTTTCGTAGAGTGTCATGTTGAACCAGTATTCCGAAGGCAGGTTGGGGTCTACTACATAGGAAAATTCCATGCCGCTCCAGAATTCCATGTTCGCCTTGGAAATCCAGAAGACGCTTTTGCTGAGGAAGGAGTCGGAATAAGCCCTGAATTCACGGAAGGCGTTTGCCTTTACAAGCGGGTTGTCTGGGTCAATCATGTATTCGACTATAGAGGGCGATTTCATCATCTGGCGGACAAGCACCAGCTGACTGTTCATGCTGGAATTGAATTCAAGGGTCTTGATTTCAACGTGCCGGCGCATGCTCTCCTTGGCATCTTTTGTAAAGTTGCGCTTTGCCTCTCCATTGACGATGGCAAATACGGCTCCGATAACTATAATAGCCACAACAATGGCAGCGATGATTTTAGTCTTCTTTTTAACCATTAATTTGTCTCCACAATTTTGGGTTGGACTACCCTAAGTATATTTAAGGCTCATTCCAAGTTGCTCTCAAAAGTATATCACAGTTTTTATAGAAAAAAAATAAATTCGGGGAAAAAAATTATATTTAACAAAACAATTGCCTGATATAAGGAATCTATCGGCAATAGTTGATTTATATCCTTGAAACAAGAAAAAAACTTGACAGGTCAGATGTTCAATGAGATAATATATTGATAAATATCAATATAAATTGATAAATACATTTTTTGAACAGCATTTTTGCATTTTATGGAGGAACAAATGAAAAAAAATCTGCTGCTGTCCACCATGGCGCTCTCCCTTTTTCTACTGCTGCTGACAGCCTGCCCGCACAGCGCAACGGGTGGTGCTGGAGTGTCTCTGACAAAGATAAAAGTAAAGACCGGCAGTGCGAAGACTTCATATTTTCCGCAGGATGTTTTCAGCACTGACGGACTTAAGGTGATGGCTGTTTATTCTGACCAGAGCGAGAAAGATGTTTCCCTGGGTGAATGCACTTTCACTATGGGCGGAAAAACTTATGAGAGCGGCGTAACCAAGATGCCTGCCGAATTGGGTTCATACAAGATGAAGGTCACTTACAAGACTGTGGAAAAGGAATACACTGTAAAAGTCGTTGCCGTGGACTCCTTTGTGGGACCGGACTATAATGACAATTACGTTTCGTTTTCCAGTTTTGCAAGCAGGGACAAGTGGAATCTTGCCAACACACATGACCCCACGGTGTTCAGATGGACTGACGGTTACTACTACATGTTCGGAACTGACGCCTCTTACGGAAATGCGCATGACAGCTACACTTCCGGCGGGCACCACTTTCAGGGCAAGCGCTCTAAAAATCTTGTGGACTGGGAATGGGTTCCTGGAATAATGGATGACATACCTGACTGGCTTGTCACCAAACTGAACTATTACCGGGAACTCCAGGGGCTTGATTCCATT
>CAMNHD010000063.1 GCA_946538875.1 uncultured Treponema sp. | reverse complement strand
TGCCTATGTGTTCAAGCTTACGGCAACAGACGGTTCAGGGACTACCAGCTACCTGTACATGGGCGACCGCTGGGGACCTGCTTTTGGTGGTTCTTCTCCACTGAACAGCCAGTATGTGTGGATGCCGCTCAGATTCAACTCGGAGACCAACGTGAGCATGTGGTTCAGTGAGTCAATTACAGTGGATGTGGAAAAGGGCCGGTTCGGTTATCCGACATATTATGAGCTTCAGAACCAGGACGGAAACTATGTGTACAATTACACAACATCCTTTGCCGGCGGAGACGCGCTTTATACAGCTACCCTTGCAAACACATACAAAGGACAGTGGCGTATGGTTCCTGTGCTGGACGGCTACATGCTGATAAACCGCTGGAGTGGACTGGCCCTTTCTTCTGTCGACAAGACACGTGGTTCGGGGCTTACTCTGGTCACGCGCGATTACAGGGATTCAAAACAGTGGTGGAAGATTTCTGCATTCGACAAACCTTACCACAGAATACAGAACGTCTACAGCGGCTTCTATGCAACAGCCGGCAATTCTGTTGTCAACACCCTTGACAGTGCCAACCAGATGTTTCAGGTGTCATGGGGATACCGCAATCCGTACTGGACTGCTGACGGAATTATCTCTGCCGCAGAACAGCAGCAAGTCATAGAACGTCAGACATGGAAACTTATTCCAGTGACAGAAGAACTGAATAACTATTAATCGGAAACAGGAGTTGCAATGAAATCAAATAAATTAAAGACAGTGCTTGGCGCCGCCTGCTCCGTAACCGCAATGGCCATGTGCCTTGCCTCATGCAGTCAGCTTGCCAGGGATGCACTTGTTTATCCAAGCGAATGGTCACGTGGAGAAAAAACAACGGACTATTATCTTATGTCGTACATAGGTGCAAACAAATACATTACGTCAGACTCACTTCATCTTTCTTACAGTGATGACGGTCTGACATGGACTGAGCTCAATGGGGGTGGAGCCACATTCACCAGTTCAATCGGTTCCAGGCATTTCCGTGACCCTTACATTTTCCGCATGAACAACGGTAAGTTTGTCCTTCTTGCCTCTGACTTCACACAGGCCGGACGTTACCTGGACATGGGTTCAAGGTCTAACCTGAACTATTGGGAGCATCCCAGCTCAAATATTGTGGTTGCGTATTCAGATGACCTTGTGTCCTGGTATGATGAGCATCTGCTTGCCCTTACGCAGGGAAGGGGAACAAATGGAGGAACCCGCCACGTCTGGGCACCAAAGGCCGTGTATAACAGTGAGTCCCTCTGCTACGACATTTACTGGACAGGAGATGACGAGAACGGTGTGAACCATACTTATGTCACTCAGACCTGCGACTTTTATTCAGTAAAGTCACTGGATGACCACTGCGTCTACAGTCCAGGTTTTTCCGTGCTGTGGTCAACCGCAGTGCAGGCTGACGACGGCTGGTACCTCTTTGCGCGCAATGGGGATATTGACTACGCGAGTGCCAGGGGCGGAGACATTCAGGCAGCATACCTGAAAAAGTGGAGGGCTGGGGAGTTCAATCTGATTTCGGAGCATTATGTCAACCGCACAAACCAGCTTGCTCCTGTAAGTACAGAATATCCCTGTGTCTACAGACTGGAAGACAATTCCGCATGGCTTATGCTCCTGAACCGCGAAAATAATCCTGCAACATTCGATGCGTTCGCAACTTCGGATATTTCCGATCCTGAATCATGGATTAGTGTTGAGGATGCAGGGTTCAATCTTACAGGACTCCCATCCGGATGCTCTGCCAACATTGTCCGCATAACCGCAGATGAACTGGCCGTGCTTTTGGCTGCAGGCTTTTAGTCAGGAGGAGAAAATATGAAACTTAAAACAAAACTGCTTGTCTGCTCCGCATGTCTGTCCTCACTTCTGGGGCTCAGCTCGTGTTCTCAGCCTCAGACAGTTCAACCTGGAACAATAAGCGCTGACGGTTCTTCTTCTGCCGGTCAGATCAACGGGTCTGTGTGGACTGATACCCAGGGCAATGCGATTCAGGCACATGACAATATAATCAAATATGGTGACACATACTATTGGTACGGTATGGACTATTCAAAGAATCTTCTGAACGGTGGTACCGGCGGCTTCAAGGCTATCAAGTGTTACGCTTCTAAGGATCTGGTCAACTGGGAATTCAGGAACAACGTTGTCACATCAAACTCAAGTTCCCTGCTGAACCACTGCGACATCAACACACCACGTGTCCTGTTCAACAAGCGGACTGGAAAATTCGTGATGTGGATGGGCTACAACACCACTTACTGGCGCGGTGCCGGCACAAACTATGGGACATGGAGGACAACCCGCAACAACCTTTTTTTGGATGAATATCTTGTAGCTACATGCTCCACCCCTGACGGTGCCTTTGACATTGAAGGCGGTTCATTCGGACTGAACAGCGGTGCTGTGATTGCCACGTTGTTCCAGGATACAAACGGAGATGCCTATGTGCTCGACTACTCCACAACCGGGAGCGGTGCACATGCACTTCATATCAACAAGCTCAGCTATGATTATCTCCGTCTGGGCGAAGATTCCTACGTTACAAATCTTTTTCCGGAAACTGAAATCTCGCGCACTGCAGTCGTGAAATACAATGGCATGTACTACCTCTTTGCCGCAAGCTTTGTGGGCGAGATGGATTCAGACGATGACGGCTGGCCGAATGTGAACTTCTGCTACTTTGACGCATACCGTGGAACTACAATCAATATAGACGGTGTGGGGAAAAAGACGGGTGTTCCAAGAATGAATTATACCGGTGTGCGCTATGCTTGTGCGCCGTCAATGGCAGGTCCCTGGTCAGGACTTGAAACTTTTGGTCCTGACTATGCGGATGCTGAATTCAATTCTGTGCTGACTGTTCAGGGCAACAAGGAGACTTCTTATATTCTGATGTTCAACAGGTGGAATACCGCTGACTTGAGCCTGACAGAGACGATATGGCAGCCGCTTGAATTCACAGATGTTTCTTCAACGGCTTCGTTCTCCCGCCCTTCATTCGCGGACAATGCTTCCTTTACGATTGATGCCGCAAGCGGTAAAGTCACAATAGAATAAGGAGAGTGCAATGAAAAAAATGATCAGACTTTTTGCAATGGCATCCGCTCTCGTGACACTTGCTTCATGTACACTCTATCACAGCGAAAAGACTGTGCAGAGTGACCGCGGTGTGCCTATCGCAGTTTTGGAATTGTCGCCGTCGGGCCTTATGCTGAGCGGTGCCCGTACCATCAGCACTCAGATTGTCACTGCAAAATGGGAGCCAGTCTTTGCGGATGACACTTATCTAAGCTGGAAAAGCAGCGATACTTCTGTGGTGACGGTGGAGGATACAAACGGATCAGTGTGTACCCTGACCCTGCAGGGAAACGGAACGGCGGTGGTCACTGCAACAAATTACGATGGTAGCGTAAGCGCTTCCTGCCTGGTGCAGGGTGTGCTTTCAACAGTGGTCCCGTTCGAGGTGGAGAATCTGTCCGCACAAGTCTTTTCCACGAATGCAGAGCTTTCATGGACTACACCGGAAAAGAATGCAGGCTTCCTCAAGCAGACGATAATAAGTGTCCACAAAAGTCAGGCAGATGCCGAGTCCCTTTCAAACCCTGTGTCACAGGTTATTGTGGAAACTGCTCAGGCCGGAACAAACTATACTGCTTATGTCCAGAATCTTGAGCCTTCGACAGAGTATTACTTTGCTGTCCGGGTTGAAAACTACAATGGGAATGTTTCTCCAGTAAAAGTCCTGCATGAGTCTACACATGAACTTGATGATGAGCCGGCGGACGATGTTCAGTCACTTGGTGTGAGCATGGGAAGCAATTATGCGGAATTAAGCTGGACTGTAGTAGATGTGGACGATGTCCGGGAAATTCATCTGGTGACAAGCTCTACTGCTGCAGAAGCTGTGATTCCTGATGAAATAATAATCCCGGAGATAAGCGCTGCCGGCAGCTATACTGTCACGAATCTTTCTCAGCTCACTGAATACAAATTTACTGTATACACCTACGACATAAACTATAACAAGAGTCAGGGTGCATCCGTGAGCGGTAAGACAAAACTTGCGGCGACAAATCTTGTTGCAGCATACGATCCTGAATTCAAGTATTCAGGTTTTGCTCAGCTGAGCTGGACAGACCCGGATGGTGATTTTGATTCCTTAAAAGTCACTGCTGTCCCTGAGTCAGGTGAAGCCCTTTCTTTTGAAGTGGAAAAGGGAATTGAATCTTGTTCATTTGAAAAACTGCTTGTGGGGATTCCATACACTTTTACAGTCGAGACTCTTAATCATGAAGACGAGTCCCTTGGCTCAAGTTCCGTGACAGCCTATGCCTCAAAATTTCTTGTTAGACTATACAGTAGAAAAAATACCGGATACCTGGTTCCCACAAGTGCCGGAACCCTTAAAACCCAGGATGGAAATTCTGCCGCTTATTCATTCAAGTGGATACGCCGGCCTGCATTGGATTCAAGTTCTACATTCACTTATACAGCTGACAACAAGAACTCAGGTCCTGCAGAAACATTCAGCATGGAGGCAATGAATCTTGAAGGAAAAGGCAGCGGTCTTTTCTTCTATATCACTGATGTGGATAAGAGCGTCACTTCTTCAAGTGGAGCTGCAATCACTGGCGGAATTATCGCTCCTGACTCAATTCCTGAAATGAGTCTGGCAACTTTGTACAAGTCAGCATGCAACAGTTCCACAGCCGGTGACGGTTCAATGCGCTTTACAAAACTTACGCAGTCTGAAACTGACACAACGGCAGTCTATTACCAGATAGGTGGCAACGGTTCCGGTGGAATCATTTATAGAACCAGCGCAGGCTCACCTGGATACAATGAATGGTGGTGGGGTATGACCGTTGAAGATGCCACGGAGTCTTATTAAAAAAAAGAGGAGTATTGAATGAAGCGTTTTGTTTTTGCGGCGGTCTTTTCCGGGCTGCTGTTTACAGCTTGCAATCTGGCGCTTAGCCCAAAAGTCTATAAGACGGAGCTTCCGTCAATTGCACTAGACCTTGATATGCTGAACTTCACAGATGCCGTGGCAGGAAGAACCTGTGCTACAATTACGGCGACACTTGAACATTCAGATGAATCTCTTGAGTGGTATTCAACTGATGCCGGTGTGGTGACAGTGGAAAAAATCAGCGGGAACACTTGCCTCGCCACTGTCGCAGGACAAGGCAGCGCAGATGTTGTCTGTCAGACTGCTGACGGTTCACTAATCGAATACTGCCGGGTTACTGTTCAGCTAGGTCACATAGCAAGTCATCCGATAAGCAGTTTCACGCAGTCTCAGGAAATTGCGCCGACCAGTGACTCTGTCAGTTTCTCCTGGACTCCTTCAAGCGACGCGACTCAGGTAAGAATTGACTGGCAGGGAATAAGTGATCCTGAAGATAATGGAAGCCAGTACTTTGACAATTCCACAGGACAGGGAACAGTCACCTCTCTGTATCAGGGAAGTGAATATATGTTCACAGCCTATGGTGTCGTGAATGGTGGAACTTCTGCCGAGGAACTTTCCGAACCTTGTGGTCCTGTCAATGCCTGGACGGAACAGGACCTTACTGCACCGGGTTCGGTTACAGAGGTAAAGGCTCAGACTGGCGACCATAAGATTGTGCTTTCATGGAATGAACCAGCTGACGCAGATTATAAACAAGTTGTTGTAACCCTTGCAGAGACTGACTTGTTTGGTAACAGTGTAGAGACAAGGACATTCGCAAAGGGTACGACGTCAACTGTTTACGAAAATCTCAAGTCTTCTACTGATTACGAGTTTACCTTCCGCACAGCGGACAAGTTTGGTAACACTCAAGGAGATTCAAACAATGTAAGCACACCAGGATTCGTTAGCAGCGGAATAAAGACCGCGCAGGATACAACGGCTCCTTCAACTGTGACAAACGTGGCATATTCTGTCACAACTGATTCGATAACAATTTCATGGACAGATCCGGATGACTTTGACGCGCTGACTGTGACGGTAGAAGGTCCTGTTCTCGGTTCCAAGACTGTTCCTATAGGAAGCGGTTCGGTGAGCTTTGAGGATGTGCCAGTCGGAACATCTGACACTGTCAAGCTTACAGTCAAAGACTATGACTCAAACTCAAGCCGGGAAGTGGAACTTGCGGTGATACTGCAGCCAATGCCGTCTACCGTGGGTATAAGCCGCAGCGATGCACTGGGCAAGGTCAACGTGAACTGGACAGACTTTGCCGGACCTCTTGAGGATGCGGTTTATATCGTAGAGGCTTCCGCAACAGGCCTTGAAACTGTGAGCACCCAGGTTGAGCCTGGAATACAGACTGCGGTTCTGAGCGGATTACGGACTGACGTTGATTATACTTTTGCTGTCAAGATAAAAGTTGGTGAAACAGTTTACTACGACGCAAACGCTTCTTCCTGCATTGCAAGGCTGCCGAGAATTCTGTGGCAGATAAAGACTGAGTGGGGAGGACGTGTTCTCGTGCCGTTCAAGACTGCCGCCGTCAACTACGACAATGTTGTATTGGTTCAGGATGATGCTGGCAAGGAATTCAATCCGTCTGTGATGACATATGCCTACTGGATTCTTCATTCACCACTTGACGGAAGCAATGAAGGATTCAGCCTAGAAGCATCTGATGCGGATGGAAATCCGTCAGGCCTCTTTATGTACACAAGTGAAAGTACAGACGGAAAGACAATGGATGATGATGTGGATAATACCGGTTGGGGCGGAAATCCTCCAATTCACCATTGGACTGGAACTGTATCGGCAATCAGTGAGGAGACAGGAAGCCTTACCGCCGCAGTTTATCTGGAAGGAGACAAAATTGCGGATCAGTCAACTTACACCGCATATTCTGACTGGAAGAATTTCCGCTGGGCAGGAAATACAAACTATTACTGGTTCAGCGCCAACTCGAATGCCGGTGTAAAGAGTGATTCAGGTTCGCCGACAGGCGGAGATTACAAGCTCTGCTATAAACAGATTTTTCTGGAAGACTAAAGACAAAAGGATAGGAGATATAAAATGAAAAAGACAATCATTAAGGGAATAGCACTTACTCTGGCTTCTGTGATGAGCGTTGCCGGCTTTGCACAGGAAGCAGGCTATGATGATTATGAGGCATCTGACAGCGTATTTGCGGAAGCTCCTGCAGCCACAACTGCCGCAGGGACATCAGCAGGCTCACTTGCACTGAACAAGAGCGAGGTCACAATCAGCCTCCACGGCTCCGACTACGGCGAGGACCATAACCTGTGGGTCTCGGACATGGGCGGAAGCTCTGCAAAGAAAGTAAAGTGGCACTCAAGCGACACAAGGGTTGTGCGCGTGAACCAGAAGGGAAAGCTCTTCCCGCAGGGGCTGGGAACTGCAACAGTGACAGCCTATACAAAGGACGGATACGAGGGAACCTGCGAGGTTACAGTGCAGAAGTATGACCGCGCACCGGAGAGCTCCGGATTCAGGATCTCAGAGCAGCTCCACGGCGAGTCCTCTGTGACATTCGGCGTGGACCTTGACACAGGAAAGTCAGGCTTCACCAACAACCAGAACATCGACTTCAAGATGGAAGTGCTTTCCGGCGGTG